>JACQED010000490.1 GCA_016200785.1 Chloroflexota bacterium | reverse complement strand
CTCGGCCTCGCCCAGCTTTTGGCAAGTGATTCCGACGGCCCCAGCCTTCATCTGCTTGTGGGCGATTTCGGGAATCTTGTGCGTCTTGATGTGCGGTCGGTTGGCGAGGCCGTGCTCGTTCAGGTAGGCTTGAAGTCGGGCAATATTCGTCTCTAGTTTGTCGAGGTCAACAATAGCAACCGGGGTGTCCAGTTCGCTGACACGCATGGGCGACTCCTCTCAGAATAGCACAGAAGGATTTACCACGAAGTCACAATGCCACAAAGAAAACTTGTTGACCTTCGTGTCTTCGTGACTTTGTGGTGACAGCGTGACTGGCGCAATAGCGCCTAGTATCCCTCTCGCCACGCACTCACCTTCTCTGGCGTGATGCTCACGATAGTTCGCAGTTTGTTCATAGCGCGCCATATCTTCTCAGGCTTCAACGGCATATCAAGGTGGCGCACGCCGAAGGGCGCGAGCGCGTCCATCACCGCGTTGACGATCGCCGGCGTCGAGCCGATGGTCGGGGCCTCGCCGATGCCTTTGGCTCCGAGCGGGTTGTGTGGCGTCGTCGTCACAGTCTCGTCGGTGATGAAATTCGGGAGATGGTCGGCGCGCGGCACCGTAGACCACCTCCTCGAGCAGGGCCTGCGCGATACCCCGCGCCAGCCCGCCGTGGACCGGCCCCGTCACCAGCATGGGGCTGATGCGCGGGCCGCAGTCGTCCACCGAGATGTACTTGCGAATGTGGACGGTGCCGGTCTCGCGCTCGATCTCGACGACGGCCACGTGCGCGCCGAACGGGTAGAGAAGTTCGGGCGGACGAAAGAAGTCGATCGCTTCGAGGCCGGAGTCGACGTCCAGGGGCAAATCGTCGCCGTACGCGCGCTCTGCGATCTGACTTAGCGTGAGACGCTTCGCCGGTACACCCTTCACCTGATAGAATCCCTCGGCGAAGACAACATCGTCGGGCGCGGCTTCAAAGATGTGCGCCGCGATGCGCTCCGCCTTGTCGCGCACTTTGGCCGCGGCGCGCACCATCGCCGCGCCGCCGACCGCCAATCCTCGGCTGCCGCCCGTGCCCCGCCCCATCGGCCCGACGGCAGTGTCGCCGTGCTTCACGATGATCTGATCGAAGTCCGCGCCGAGTTGCTCGGCGATGATCTGTGCGAACGTGGTCTCCTGCCCCTGCCCGTGCGGCGAGATGCCGGTGAACGCCGTCACCGTACCCGATGGCTCCACTCGCACGACGGCGCTCTCGTACGGGCCGAAGCCGCACATCTCGACGTAGCAGGCGAGGCCGATGCCCAGAATTCGATCTGCGTTCGCGAGATTCGCGCGTTGTCGCCGCTGTTCATCGCGCAGCGCGGAATACTCCGCGACCTCGAGCGCTTTGGTCAACGGCTTATCATACTCCCCCGTGTCGTAAAGCGGGCCGGTCGGAGTCTGGTAGGGGAACGCATCAGGCGGGATGAAATTCTTGCGCCGCACTTCCACCGGGTCCATGTTCAACTCGGCGGCGATCAGATCCATCAGCCGTTCGACGTAGTAAGCCCCCTCAGGCCGGCCCGCGCCGCGATAGGCCGAGACCGGCGTGGTGTGCGTGAACGCGCATTTGACTTCAACGTCAACGTTCGCGATACGGTAAACGCCGACGGCCATCTGCCCGCTGAGATCAGGGATGATCGGCGCGCACGGATATGCGCCGAGGTCGCCCAGGATGCGAACCCTCAGCCCGGTCACAACACCATCCTCCTGCGCCGCCGCCTCCACGTCGGCGATCTGAGCGCGCCCGTGAGTCGTCGCGAGCATATGCTCGGTGCGCGTTTCGACCCAGCGCAGAGGCAATCCAAATTTCTTCGCCAACGCGCCGAGCAGAACTTCCTCGGGAAAAATGTCACCCTTCACGCCGAAGCCGCCGCCGACCTCGGGCGCGATCACGCGGATCTGGTTTTCCGGCATTCGCAATGCCTTGACAAGATTCGTGCGGATGTAATGCGGCGCTTGTGTCGCCGTCCAGATCGTCAACTCGCCGGTGGTCGGCTCGTGCGCGGCGGCGACGACGCGGGTCTCCAACGGGATGCCAGCGATGCGCTGATTCACCATGCGCTGCTTCACGACGCGGAAGGCATTCGCGAATGCGGCGTCGGGATCGCCCGATTTTTTCACCCAAACGTGCTCGACGTTGTTGGACATGTCGTCGAAGACGAGCGGCGCGTCGGCCTCCAGCGCCTTCACTGGATCGACGACGGCGGGCAGAGGCTCCCAATCGACGTCGACGTCGAAGGTGGCATCCTCGGCGATGGCCGGCGATTCGGCGATCACGGCGGCGACGGCCTCCCCCGCGTGCCGGACGCGCTCGACGGCCAGCGGATAATGCGTATGTCTCTTCGTGGCCTCTCGGCTGTCGCTCGCCATTGACCCGGCTTCGCTCGATCCCATCATCGGCATCGGATCGCACAGCGAGATCAGGTCTTGCCCGGTGACGACGGCGACGACGCCGGGCCGCCTGAGCGCCGCCGACGGATCAACGCCTCGAATGCGCGCGTGGGCGTACGGGCTGCGCACGATCGCGACGTGATGTAGTCCCGCCAGTTTCAAATCGCCCGTGTAGATCGCCTTGCCGGTGATCAGGCGCGGGTCTTCCTTTCGCTTGACGACTGCGCCGATGAGTTTTGAGTATTGCATGATCACAACAACTGTCTGGGCACAGACTCGACCCACCTCTTATTGAAGTGCGGCGCGTCGTTCACGCGAATTTCCAGATCGATGGTGATGTGGAAATGCGTCTCGGTGGACTGGATCACGACGTCGGTGCGTCCCTGCGTGACCTGATTGGGCCGAACACTGCGGCACTCGTGCCAACCGTGAATACTCGCGTGCGCCGGGTCGCTCGGGTCAACCTGGCAGACCGACGAAAACTCGCGCTCGATCACGGTCGTGTCGTTGACGCGAAACGCGAGATTGTAGCGAATGTCGGCCGTGGTGCGGCCCGACAGCACGTCGCGGATGATTTGCCACTTCGGAGGCTGAACGGCGGACGAATGCGTGGAAATCACTTTGGGCGACGGGAGGAATTCGGGCGGCGCGCCGCTGCCCGTGGCCGAGACCATCGGCAGGACGAGGCGCGACGGGCGCGCACTGCCACGATACACACGATTGTCGGCAGGATACGGCGTCGGCCAAACGTTGGGCCAATCGGCGCTAGCGACGTTCAAGCGGATGCGATGGCCCTTCTCAAATCTCCACGCCGTGCAATCAATTTGAACGTCCAATTCGTAGATTTCATTGGGGATTAGTAGCTGGGGATTCGTGAGCGAGGCGCGCCGTGTCGCGTTGAGCATTCCTTTGGCGACGAGATGGGATGCGCCGTCGGGCGCGACATCGCACAGGTTGGCGGAGAAGCCGATCACCGAGGCCGACGACGCAACGTGGAGAATCGCATGAGGCCAGCCGAGGATGCAAACGTCCTCTTCCAGCGGCGGCGTGGTGTAAACGAGCGAGAAGGCTTCGTCGGGGCGTTGATCGCCGGGCAGGCCGTACGGGAGGCCACCTGACCACAGGCCGCCGGTCACGCCCACCGCCGGATTGTATTCGAAGAGATCGTCACCGTCTGCGCCGGATTTTTCTCGCAGCGAATTGTCCCCCCCGAGATACAAGACCTTCTCAGCCGCGCCGGAGGGCGGCCACGCGATCTCCGATCTCCATGCTCCCACCGTGTCAAGCCGATCCACAATCGGCTCTTGATAGCTTTGCATGTAGATTGCGATCGGCGGCTCATCCATGATGCCCGTGTCTTTGCCTTTGCACCAGTGGTCGAGCCAGCGCACGACTTCGCGGCAGTAATCAATGCGCGGGCCGGGGATGGCTCTGTCCGGCCAGGCATGATTCCACGGGCCGATGAGGACTTTGCGCGGGACGCTCAACGCCTGATACAACCGCAGAGGCGGGTTGGGGTATCCGTCGCGCCAGCCGCCGATCATGAACACCGGGCATTTGATTCTTTCGGGAAAGTCGCGCACCGAGGCGGGCCGCCAGTACGGGCCGTCGGTCTGATGGTTGAGCCACTTGAGCAGATAGGGTTCATTGTGCGCCAGATGCTGTTCCCAGATTTGCGCCCAGTTGTCGCCCGACCATTCGGGATAAGGCGGCATCGCGTTCCACGCGATCATGCGCCCGCCGTACCAGCCGACGTCGTAATACATCGTGAGCAGGCCGCCGCGATAATGGCAGTCGTCGGTGTATCGGTCGTCGGTGAAGTAGACCGGGATGACGCTGGTAAGGTGAGGCGGGGCGTGCGAGGCCACTTGAAGCGCGGTGAAACCACCGTACGACGCGCCCATCATGTTGACGTGGCCATCGCACCACGGCTGGCGCGCGATCCACTCGATAGCGTCGTAGCCGTCCTCCTGCTCTTGCTGAACGTACTCGTCAACGTTGATCCCCTCCGACGCGCCCGTGCCGCGAATGTCAACGCGCGCGACGATGTAACCGTGTTGGGGAAGGTAATGATAGAACGACGGCGACCAAATGATCCCCGGCGCAACTTCGTCCTTGCGATATGGGATGTAATCCATCACAACGGGAAGCCGGGCTTCCATCCCGGCGTCTGCGGGCATGTAGAGGTCGGCCGCGAGCCGAACGCCGTCGCGCGTCGGGATAAGGATATTCTTGACCAGACGGACGCCGGGAGGGAGAGGAATAGATTTCAGCATGAACGGCGCTCAGCGTGTGCCCGCCTCTTTCGCCGGCACGGTCTTCAAGTAAGCCCAGAGGGCTTTGAGTTCATCGTCGGTCAGGCCGCTGAACGTTTTATACGACATCCATTCGTTGAGTTGCCCGCCATCCGGCGTCTTCCCGGTCGTGACAGCAGTGATGAAATCCGCCTCCGACCACCCAACCAGCTCACCGCTGGGCGTGAGGTTGCGCGCGGGCGGCGCGTCCGGCGGAGCGCCGGGAATGAGACCGCCGGAGAGGCCGGGGCCGTGGCAGCCCTGGCAACTGACTGAGACAAGGTATCCGCCGTATTCGGCGGTCACACCCGCAGCCGGCGCGGTCGGAAATGGCGCCGTGTGATCGATCCGCTCCGCTGCGAATGATGGAAGCGCGCCGGCTAGCCACAACACGCGGCCCAGCGGACCCAATTGCGGTGGCGGCGTCTCATTGTCAACCGCCGGCACGGTCCTCAGATACGCGATCACTGCCCCGAGATCGGCTTCACTCAGATTATGGTAGTCGTCGGCCGGCATGATGAAGATGCCGTGGCCGTCGGGCTTGACGCCATGGCGGATGGCCCGCACAAAGTCGGCGTCGGTGAAATTGCTCGTCCCACCTTTGCCCGGCGTCAAGTTCATCGCGTAGATAGAACCGATGGCGGGGTCGCTAATGATCGGCCCGCCCGCCAGATTCTCGCCGTGGCAGCCCTTGCAATCGGCGATCGTCGCAACGAGGCGCTTGCCTCGCTCGACCGAGGCCAGGTCTGTTGGCACGGAGATGCTTTCCGGCTGAACGTTGAATGTCTTGTTGGCGTGCGTTGTCGTCAGGCCAAACACGACCAATGCCGCCACGATGATGAGCGCGACGATCCCGCCCACCACGTAGCCGATCCATTTGAGTATCTTGTTCACGGTAGTTTGCTCTCCTTTCGCAAAAGCTGATATGGAAAACGCTCCAGAGGAAACAGAGTATCACGGCAATCGCGGCACAAACCAGCAAATCGAAACTCAGGTGGAACGTATTCACCGTGCTTTCGAGTTTGCCGTGCGTCTGGGCGGCCGTCATCGAGCCGCGCCGCGTGAGTTTCACGTTGTGCTCGGTCGCGAGAGAGGCGTGCGCCGGGTCGCGGTCGGACGACATGAACGAGCTTTGATAATCGTATTTGAGCGCAATGTCTTCGTCGGGAAGTTCGCCATGCTCGCTGGCCGTGAAATCGAACCACGCGCGGCCGGTGACCGGATCGCGGATGATACGCATCTCAGGCGGCGGCGCGCGCATAACGTATCGGTCGAGAGACATCGTCGTCTGCCCCAAGTCGCGAGCGTCTTCCGGGCGGCCGGTGGGCGCGATGGGCAACGTCAGAGTCGAGCCGTGCCAGACGGTATTCTCTGCCGGACAGGGCGACGGCCACAGGTTCGGCCAGTCGGCGCTCGAAACGTCGAGCCGGATGCGGTGGCCCGGGTCGAAAGCCCAGGCCGTAACATCCAGTGGGACATTGATTTCGCATCTCTCGCCGGGAGTCAGCGGCTCGGGGTTGGCGTGCGAATTGCGGTGGGTCGCGTTCAGCGCGCCCCACGCGATGAGCGCCGAGGTTCCGTCCGGGGCCACGTCACACAATTTGCAGACGACGTTGACCACGGGCGCGGTCGAGGCGAACAGAAGAGTCGCTCGCGGCCAGCCGACGATCTCCAATCTTTCTTTGAACGGCTCCGAAGTGTAAACGAGGGAATACAGTTCGTCGGGGCGCTGATCCTCCGCCAGGCCGAGGTGCGGCCCACCGCCGAATATGCGGTTGGCCGTGCCAAGCGTCGCGCGATAGGCGAACGAGTCACTGCCATCGCCGGTCGCGGAGGCGGCCAGCGCGCCGTGAGGCCCGAGGCGGAGTTTTAGTTCGCCGCCCGACGGCCACGCCTTCTCCGCGCGCCAGTAGCCTGAGGTGCGCGTTCGCGTGCGGTGAGGCCGATCGTATTCCTGCATGTAGATCGTCAGCGGCGGCTCGTCCATGATGCCCGTGTCGAGGCCCTTCAGCCAGTGATCGAACCAGCGGATGGCCTGATCCATGAAATTGATGGCCGGGCCGGGCCAGCCCCAGTCGGGGAAGACGTGCTCCCACGGGCCGATGATTGCCTTCTTCGGCGACGACAGGTTTTGAAGAATACGCGCCGTCGCGTTGCGGTAAGCGTCCATCCACCCGCCGACGATGTAGACGGCACATTCGATTTTGTCGTAATCCGGTCTCAGCGAGCCATGCCGCCAGTAGGGGCCGTCGGTCTGATGCGCGAGCCAGTTGAAGGGGTATGGCTCGTTGCCTTCGAGATGTGTCTGCCAGATGCGCGAGTAATCTTGGCCGAGGCTCTCGTGCGGCGGGAGCGCGTTGAGGCAGACCATCATCGTGGCCCACGTCGGCAGATCGCTCATCGCGTGAAGCGCGCCGCCGATGTAATGCACGTCGTCGGTGTAGCGGTCGTCGGTGGCGAAGAGAGGCAGAATCGCCTTGAGGTGTGGCGGGCGGAGCATCGCAACTTGCAGGGCGGTGAAGCCGGCGTAGGACGTTCCCATCATTCCGAGGCTGCCGTTGCACCACGGTTGCGCGGCCAGCCATTCAATCGCATCGTAACCGTCCTCCTGCTCCTGCGCCACGTATTCATCGCTCACCGTCCCTTCTGACCCGTCTGTGCCGCGCACGTTTAGATGGGCGACGACGTAGCCATGACAGGCGAGCCAGTGAAACCAGTTGCCGCGCTCCAGCGTCCGCTTGTCGGAGGAACGATAGGGATCGTAATCAATGACGACTGGGAACGGGCCGTCGCCGTCTGGGCGCCACGCGGTGGCGAAGAGGCGAATGCCGTCGCGCATCGGGATGCGATAGCGCCGGACGGCGACGTCGTGTGTGGGGCGAGAGGCAGGGCCGGGAAGAGGGGCGTTGGGCATGGAACTCCTTTCGATCTCAATCCTCATCCCTCATCAGACGCAATCACGGGGAACTGCGAACGTCCATGTCTTACCGAACACCCGCGTGTTACCTTCGAAGGCGTCCAGCACATTCGTAACGCGGAAAGTCTCCGCGTCCGACGTCATCACGCTCGACGTTTCGACTCTCGTCCGCCAATCGCCGTGCCCGATCTTGACCGTCCAGTCGCACCGCACACTCGCCGAAAGCGGATCGCCTTCGACGATGGTAAACGTATTCTTGTTGATCGTCTCATACTCTAGCCCGCTGGCGACGAAAAGGCGGCTGCCCGAGTCGCCAAAGTCCACGAGATCAAAGCGCCCCGAGGCCACATCGCGATGCACGGTCCGGCTGAACGATCCGGTGCGCAGAGTGTTCTTCGCCAGCGGCGTCGAGATTTCCGGCGGCTCGAAGGCCGCGAGGGCGGCGTCCTCAGCGCGCGGTTTTCGCACGGGCAGATCGAGGCGGCTGGCCGCGCCGGTGAACACGGAAAGAGTCACCGGCCTCGGCGACGGCCACGCATACGGCCAATAAGTCGGAGAGACGGCGACGCGCCAGCGATGGCCGGCGGGAAGCGAATGGCCCGCGACGTTTAGGCGGACCGTCACCGTGTATCGCTTGCCGGGTTCGAGTGGGGACGGGTTCTCGTGGCTGTCACGGTGAGTCAGATTCAGCAGGCCGCGACTCGCGAGCGTCGAGGCGCCGTCCGGCGCGACGTCGCACAGGCGCACCGCGACGAGCGCGTTCGGCCGATCGGCGGCGAGGGTGAGAGTTACTTCGGGCAGGCCGAGAATCTCCATCGGCGCGTCGAGCGGCGCGGAGGTGAAGCACAGCGAGAGGCCGTCGTCGCTCCGTTGATCCGGCGGAAGTTCACCCGGGGCGCCGGTCGGGCACCAGATGCCGGCGTCGAGGCCGCAGTGCTGCGCGCCGACGAAGTCAAGTCGCGCCCCGGACGATCGCGCCGCGCCGAGAGTGCCGTCCGCGTTCAGCGCAAGCGATTGCATCGTGATATTCGGCGAGGGCCACGACTCTTCGGCGACCCAACGGCCCGGCCATTCTTCGTGATACGATGACGGCGGCGCGTTGTCCTGCATCCACACTCGCACCATCGGCTCATCCATGATCCCGGTGTCAATACCCTTGTGCCAATAGTCCCACCAGCGCAGGCACTCCTGCATGAAACCGATCGTCGGCCCCGGCGCATCGCGCTCGGGATA
>JACQED010000489.1 GCA_016200785.1 Chloroflexota bacterium | reverse complement strand
GGCGGGGCTGTGCCTGGCGCACCTGCGCCGGGCGCTTGAGTTGACCCGCAGCGAGTCCGCATTCGAAACTCTCGTTACGTTGGAACGGGAAAGACTCACCGCCTTCCTCGCCGAACTGGACGAGTTCCTGCGTAAGAATGATTATCGCTTTCGCGACGAAGGCTTCGGGCCAGAAGGCAATAGTTGGCGGCGGGCGATTGCGTGGATCGTGGGCCAGGAGGGCATGCGGTGAAAATAGACTTCATCGCGGCCGAGTTGCGCCTCGCCATGCGGGAGCCGGGCTGCCCGATCTGCCGCCTGCGCGACGAAGCTGAGTACGGCTACCTGTACTTTCTCCTCTACGAGAATGTGAACGACAGCTCGACTCGCCAGCAGATCGTCGCCTCACTCGATTTTTGCTCGCAGCACACCTGGCAGATGGGGCGCATCGAGACCCGGAAGTTCGGTCAGGCAATGGGCAACAGCATCATCTACGAAAGCCTCACCGCGATCGTGCGCGACCACTTGGCGCGCATCCATGATCGTGTTCAGGCCGAGCGGCGGTCGAGGTGGCGGCGCGGGTGGGAACGCTGGTGGGAGCGCCTGCTCCACCGATCGCGACGCCTGCCGCGCCTCGACGAAATCCGGCCACAGGCCACTTGCCGTGTCTGTCAGATCGGCGAGCAGACCGGGCAGGCGCATTTGCGCTGGTTGCTGGAAGGACTCGCGCAGCCGCAGTCAGATTTCCGCAACTGGTATCTCCATTCGGATCGGTTGTGCTTTCCGCATCTTCGCCGCGCGCTTGAACTGGCCGGACCGGAGACCGAAGCCGGAATGGAGTTCCTGCTATGTGACGCGCTCGGATACCTCACCGCATTGCGCGCTGACCCGGACGAATACGTTGGCAAGCAGGCCTGGGATCGCCGCGTTGAGGCAATGACCGAGGCCGAGAAAGTCTCGTGGCTCAAAGCGCTGCGCTTCTTCGGCGGCAACGAGAGGAGCCAGGATGGACACCGCCCGGCGTGAGGCCATCCCGCCGCACGTGCGCTCGAATGCCTGCGCCGCCCGCGAGGTGCTGGCCTGCCTGCCCGCCCTGCGCCCCCGGCGCGTCCCGCCCGGGCTGGCCGAAAGCCTGTGCGCCGTTGTCCCGCCGACGGTGCGGATCGAGTTTCAATGCCCGCCGGAGACCGCGCCGGAGATCATCGCGGCGCTGTTGGAGGCCGGTCATCAGGTCTTCGAGGGCGCTGTTCCGCCCGAGGCGCAGGTGTTCTTCGACCGCTCGCGCGGCTTCCGCCTGCCGGAGTGGAGCGCGATTCCCGACGCCTTCGGCGCAGCGACCAAACTGATCTGGAGCCGCGCGGCGACGTTTGTGCTTGTGCGGGGAACGCCGGCCGGCGTCGAGGACAATCCCGCCAACGACTTCGTGATCGTCCGGCTGGCCGAGAACCCACATCTGCGCCTCTCGGTGCCGAAATCTCTCGGCGTTCTCGCCATCGGCCAGCCGATCGCGCTGTTGGGCCGGCACGACTTTCGATTCGGGATGGATACGCCGCTGTTGGAGTGCGTGGCAATCTGCAATGACAAAAAAGGCATTTCCCATGTTTGACGACTTCGAGCGCGAGTTTTTTCCGAAGACCGAACGACAAACGCTGTCGTTTGAAATCACCAGCGACGACTGGAATGCCATCCGGCAAATCGTAGCCGAAAACGAGTGGGAACTGGACGACGGATTACGACACCTGCTCGCCGCAGGTATAGCCTTTGCGCAAGGCCGAGCACAACTCGCCGCGCTCAACCATCCCGACGCCGATCTCGCCGCCGAGGCGCGCCGATTACAACAAGAACGAATGTCAGTCGAGTCGCGTTACGCGGTGATCAGCAGAATTCCTGCCGGGCGGAGAACGAAACACTCCGGCAGGCCAACGAGAAACTGCGCCAGCAGTTGATAGGCAAAGCGGAGCGCCCATGAGTGAACAATCCAAATCCAGGTTTCCCGCCCTGCCCCGCAACGTCTGGGTCGTTACCATCACCTCGTTCCTGACCGACATCTCGAGCGAGATGCTGGTCTATCTCATTCCGTTGTTTCTCTTCAATACGCTAGGAGTCAAAACCAGCATTATCGGGTTGATCGAAGGCGTGGCAGAAACGACAGCCAGCCTGGTCAAGATCATCTCCGGCTGGCTCTCCGACCGGCTCGGCCAGCGCAAGTGGCTGGCAGTCGCCGGATACGGCCTGTCCACCGTCGCCAAACCATTTCTGTATTTTGCCAACAGTTGGGGTTGGGTGCTGGGCGTGCGGTTTTCCGACCGGATAGGCAAGGGCTTGCGCACCGCACCGCGCGACGCGCTGGTCGCCGACAGCATTGACGAGAAACAGCGAGGTTTGGCCTTTGGCATACACCGCGCCGGTGACACTGCCGGCGCAGCGGTGGGACTGCTCGTAGCCCTGGTTGTGGTATGGGCGGCGCAGAAAAACGTGGCCGTGCTGGAACGCTCCACGTTTCAACTAATCGTCCTCTTCAGCGTAGTCCCTGCCGTCCTGGCCGTGATCGGCCTGACCCTCGGCGCGCGAGAGGTGGCTCGCAAATCTGCCGACGCGCCGCCTGCTCCACGATTCTCCCTCGACGGATTCGACCCAAGCTTCAAAGTCTTTCTGCTGATCGTCGTCCTCTTCACGCTCGGCAATTCATCGGATGCGTTCCTGGTCCTCCGCGCGCAGAACGCAGGCTTGCCCGTGTTGGGAGTGCTGGGGATGATGCTAACTTTCAACGTGGTCTACACGGTCGTCTCCGGCCCGGCCGGCGCGCTTTCGGATCGGATCGGGCGGCGTCGTTTGATCGTAGGCGGCTGGCTAGTATATGGGTTCATATATTTGGGCTTTGCCCTGGCAAACGCAGGCTGGCAGACGTGGGGATTGATGGCTGTCTACGGCGTGTATTACGGCATGACCGAGGGCGTGGCCAAGGCGTTTGTCGCCGATCTAGTGCGACCGGAACAGCGCGGCACGGCGTACGGATTGTTCAACGCCGCCGTCGGCCTGACCGCGTTCCCGGCCTCCTTCATCGCCGGGGTGCTGTGGCAAGGGGCTTTCAGATGGCAGGGCTTTGGCCCCTCTGCGCCATTCTGGTTCGGGTCGGCGCTGGCGCTGTTGGCAACTGGGCTGCTGGTCTTCGCACTGCCTCAGCGGATGGGCCAAAGATGATGCAGAGATTCCGCTTCAGCCCGGCCCTGCCCCAGACCCCGGCCTTCACGCTCGGCGATGCGCTGGTGTTGATCGCCCTCGCCGCGCTTTTGTACGTCGGCGCGACTCTCGCCCTCTACGCCCCGGCTATCATCGCCGGCCCCGACATCACGCTTTCGTTCAGCGCACTGCCGTGGTACACCCTGCTTTCAGTCGGGCGCATGGCGGCGGCCTACGCGCTATCGCTTGTGTTCAGCCTGATCTACGGCTACGCCGCCGCGCGCAATCGCACCGCCAGCCGCGTGCTGATGCCTCTGCTCGACGTTTTGCAGAGCATTCCGATCCTCTCGTTCCTCCCGGTCGTCCTGCTCAGCCTCAGCGCGCTTCTCCCCCAGCGATTGGCCGGCGAGTTGGCCGCGATCGTCTTGATCTTCACCTCGCAGGCTTGGAACATGACGTTCAGTTTCTATCAATCCATGACAACGATCCCGGCCGAACTGCGCGAGGCCGCCGCCATCTTCCGATTCGATCCGTGGCTGAGATTCAAGACCCTGGAATTGCCATTCGCCGCGCTGGGCTTGATCTGGAACAGCATGATGTCTTGGGCGGGCGGCTGGTTCTTCTTGATGGCCGCTGAGATTTTCACCGTCGGCTCGCGCGACTTTCGCTTGCCGGGTCTCGGCGCATATTTGCAGACTGCGGCCAATAAAGGCAACCTGCCCGCGGTGCTGGCCGGCGTGGCGACACTCGTGCTCACCATCGTCCTGTTCGATCAACTCGTTTGGCGGCCTGTGCTGGCGTGGTCAGATAAATTCAAATTGGAGATGGTCGCCGGCGACGAGCCGCCTGAGTCGAGGCTGTTCGACGTGCTGGCGCGTTCCTGGCTCCTCGAACAGTTCGGCAGGCGCGTGTGGCAACCTTTCAACGAATGGCTCGACGGCCGCGCGCGAGACGCCGTGGGTTTCCACGCCGACCTTCCCGGCATCGTCGAAGCGGAGGGCCGCCCCTCCCTGCCCGCGATCGTGACAGGCATCGCGTTCGGCCTCGCGGCGGCCTACGGCTTGTTCCGCGTCGTCGGCCTGCTGGCGGCGATGACTCTGCCGGAGTGGACCGAGATCGGCGTCGGCGTGGTTGCGACTTTCGGGCGGGTGGCAGTCTCGCTGGCGATCGCGATGCTGTGGACGATTCCCGTCGGCGTCGCCATCGGAACAAATCGCAAACTGGCAACGCTCCTTCAGCCGGTCGTGCAGGTGGTCGCCAGCATTCAGGCAACGGCCCTCTTTCCGGTGTTCCTGCTCGCCCTGCTCCACCTTCCGGGCTGGCTGAACCTCGCGGCGATCCTGTTGATGCTGATGGGCACGCAGTGGTATTTGCTGTTCAACATCATCGCCGGAGCAAGTGCCATCCCGCAAGACCTGCGCTTCACCACCGACCTGCTGCGGCTGTCGCGCTGGGAACGCTGGCGCACGTTGATCCTGCCCGCGTTGTTTCCATACATCGTCACCGGCGGTATCACCGCCAGCGGCGGCGCATGGAACGCGAGCATCGTCGCGGAGCACGTCGTATTCGGCGGTCAGACGCACGCCACCCTGGGCGTCGGCGCGGTCATCGCGCACGCGACCAGCACCGCCAACTACGATCAACTCCTGGCCGGCACGCTGGCGTTGATTCTCACTGTGGTGCTGATCAACCGCACCTTTTGGCGGCGGCTGTACCGATTGGCGGAGGAACGATACAGAATGGAATGATGAGTCAGGCGTGAAGCGTGAAACGCGAGCAACTTTCACGCAACCCGTTTCGCGCATCACAGTTCCCCGAGTCCCCAATGATGACCAACGACACTCTTCTCACCCTCGACACCGTCTCCAAAGCCTATGGCCGGGAGGCGAAGAAGTTCGTCGCGGTGCGCGATGTCAACTTGCAGATTAGAGCAGGCGAATATGTCTGCCTGCTCGGCCCGTCCGGCTGTGGCAAGTCCACTCTCCTGCGGGTGATCGCCGGCTTGAACCCGGCCACTTCGGGGACGGTGCTGTATCGCGGCAAGCCGCTGGTCGGGGTCAACCCCCACGCCACCATCGTCTTTCAGACCTTCGCGCTTTACCCGTGGCTCACCGTGGAGGAGAACGTCGAGATCGCGCTCAAGGCCAGAGGCGTGCCCCAGACCGGGCGGCGCGAGCGCACCCTCAAATTGATCGACACCGTGGGCCTCGACGGATTTGAATCCGCCTACCCGCGCGAACTCTCCGGCGGCATGCGGCAGAAGGTCGGCTTCGCGCGAGCCATGGCCGTCGAGCCTGAACTGCTGTGCCTCGACGAACCCTTCTCCGCGCTCGACGTGCTCTCGGCCGAAGCCCTGCGCGGCGAATTGATGGAACTCTGGCTGAGCAAGTCGATCCCCACTCAGGCGATCCTCATGGTGACGCACAACATCGAGGAAGCCGTGTTCATGGCCGACCGGATCGTCGTGATGGAGAAAGACCCGGGCCGCGTCTTGACGGAGATGCAGGTGACACTGCGCCACCCGCGCCAGCGCAAGGATACGGCCTTTCAAGCCGTCGTGGATAAAGTGTATGCGGCGGTCGCGGGAAAGACCCAGCCTGAGGCCGAGGCGCTCGGCACCGCGCCGGGCCAGCCGGGGAAAACCCAGCCACTGCCGGCCGCGCGCCTCAACGCGCTGGCCGGCTTGCTGGAGAAAGTCGCCGGCGAAGGGGGCGGCGGCGACCTTTACAAGTTGAGCGTTGAATTGGTGCTGGAGTTGGACGATCTTCTGCCGATCGTCGAGGCCGGCGAGTTACTGGGATTCGCAACAGTGCAGGAAGGCGACCTGACGCTGACGCCGCTGGGGCAGGCTTATGCTGATGCCAACATCCTTGCGCGCAAAGAGCTGGTGGCTGGCAGGGTCCTGCGCCTGCCCGTCATTTCGTGGATTTACGAGACGCTCCAACAGGACGACAACAAGCGCGTGGCCGAAGAATACTTCCTGGACAAGCTTCAACCCGACTTCGGCGGCCTCGCCGGGCAGCAACTCGACATCGCCATCAACTGGGGCCGCCACGCCGAACTCTTCGCGTTCGACGACGACACCGACGAGCTGTTTCTGGAAGTCTAAGCGCGCTATTTTGTGCCTGCCGCCTCGACCTTGAATCTCATGATCTGCGCCTCGATCAAGCCGTCGATCAGCGCCGGGTCGATCTTGATGCCGTAGTCCGACAGATACTTGCCGGCGATGTTCACGGCGTACTGCTTCTTCGCATGTGCCACATCCACCGCGAGGTTCACACCCATTTGCTTCACACCCGTCTGCTCGGCGGCCAGCACCGCCGACTGCACGGCCTTATCGATCAACTGACTGCGCGTCTGGGCGTTGTCGGGCGGCACTTGCTCGCCGGCAAATTGAGTGCGGACTTCCGACTCGACCACCGTCGCCAGCCGATCCACGTTGATCGATACGCCGAGGTGATCGAGGTAATCCTGAGCGGCCTTGATGGCGAACGCCTTCTTGGCCGCGCCGCCTCCGGCGAGTTGCCCGGTGATGCCGGCCTGCTCCGCGGCGCGCACGGCGATGCTCGCCGCGCCCGTGATCAACTCCATTTGCTGGCTGGTGAGGCTGGCCTTGACCTCGGCGGCCTTGTGCCTGAGCCATTGCGCGCCATAGGCGATTAGGATCGGCAGGCCGATGACAAGAAAGGCCTCCGCCACAGTGAGCAAGAAGCGTTGAATGGGGTCCACGAGTCACCTCCGGGAAAGTCGAATGCGGAATGGGATGGGGCGAGATTGTACAACAAAAGCCGAGCAGAGAGAAATTCAGTTGGCTTTGTGGCCGTCGCCCGCGGGGTCCTTCGGGAGGGTGAAGAAGAACGAACTGCCTTTGCCCGGCTCGCTCTCTGCCCAGATTTTGCCGCCGTGGGCATCCACGATCTCTTTGCAGATCGCGAGGCCGAGGCCGGTGCCGCCGAAGCGCCGGGTGGCGCTCCCGTCCACCTGATAGAAACGCCCGAAGACCTTGCCCAGCTTGTCGGGCGAGATGCCAATGCCCGAGTCGCGCACCTCAACCCTGAGCGCGGCGCCCGCGTCGGCCACGCGGACGACAATCCTCCCACCGTTGGGGCTAAACTTGATCGCATTGCCGAGCAGGTTGTCGAACACCTGCGACAGCCGTTCCTCGTCTGCGGGGATACTGGGGATGCGTTCCGGCGCTTCGACCTCCACGCGCAGGCCGGCCTGATTGGCGGTCAGCAAACACGCCTTGACCGCCTGCTCCGCCAACTCGCGGATCGCCACCGGTCGCTTCTGCAGACTGGTGACCGACATACGCTGCAGAGTGACGATGTCGCCGACGACCTTGGTGAGCGCGCGGGTCTTGTTGCGGACGATCTGCAGGCTCTGGGCCTGTTGCTGGGTAAGCGGCCCCAGTTCTCCCTGAGCGATGAGCTCCACGTAGCCGAAGATGAACGTGAGCGGCGTTCGCAGTTCGTGCGACACGTTCTGGATCAGTTCGTCCTTGAGTTTGTCGGCGGCTTTGAGTCCTTCGTAAGCCTGTTCGAGTTCGACGGCGTGAATGCGCAGATCGCGGTAGAGCCGGGCATTATCAACGGCCACCGCCGACGATTGCGCCAGCGTTTGAAGCAGAGCGACGTCGTCCTCGTCAAAGACCCCCTCGATTTTGTTGACCAGTTCGAGCACGCCGATCACCTTTCGCTTGATCATGAGCGGCGCGGCGATGATGGACGTGGTCGTGAGGCCGGTCGTCTGATCGATTCCCCGGTAGAAGCGCGGATCCTTGCGCACGTCGGAGACCAGCGTGGGTTCCGCGTGCTGGGCGACCCAGCCGCCGATGCCCTGCCCCACCGGGACGTGCACGCCGGCCAGTCTCTCGGTGTGAGGCCCGGTCGCGGCCTGGAATACCAGATCGCCGGAGGCGTCGTCAATGAGCAGGATCGATCCCCCCTGCGCCCCGAACACGTCCACCGATTCTTCAAGGATCGTCGTCGGCACGGCGTCAAGATCGAGCGAAGAGGCCATCGTCCGGCCGGCATGGTTGAGCGCGGCCAGCTGGCGGTTGCGCTTTTCAAGCGCGGCCTCGCGCGCCTTCTGCTCGGAGAGGTCGGTCAGCACGAGCACATCGCCCACGTCTTCGCTGGTCGAGGCGCCGGGCACAAACACGGATAACACCGGCAGTGGCGATCCGTCGGCGCGCAAAATGCGTTTTTCGAAAGAGGTGGTCGCGCCGCCCTTGCGCCCGATCAACGCCTGCATGGCCGGTCGATCGCCCGGATGCACGAGCGAGACAAAATCGCGGCCAATCACGTCGCCTTCCTCGTAGCCCAACATGCGTAAGAGGCGGCGGTTGACGAACTGGACCTGGCCGCGCGGGCCGAGCATCACCAGCCCGTCGCCCATCATGTTGACCAGCGTCTGGTGAAAGGCCTGCGTCCGGCGGGCATCGCTCTCGCGCTGCTCGATCTCGCTCAACAGGCGCATGTTCTCGATCGCCATCGCCGCCTGGTTGGCGACGAGGTCGATGAAGCGAGCGCCGTCGATGGGCGGGGAGCCTTCGTGGCGGTGCGCCAACAGGAGGACGCCGAGACGCTGGCCGCGCACTTTGAGGGGAACGATCGAAGCCGCGCGCGCGCCGATGGCTTCGAGGCCGCGCATCAGAATATCGCCGCCCGGCAGAGCGCCGACGGCGGCCACCGGCTTATCGATCAGACTGGCCCCTTCGATCAGCGCGTCGCACAACGGGCTGATCTTCGGCGCGAGGGGGAACGAAATATCGCCGGGGCCACCTTTCACCCGGCGCATCAACTGACGGCCCATCTCTTCACCGGAGTCGGTCGCGATGGTGGCGGACTTGAGCGCGCGCGCCTTGAGGTCGGCGACGAACACCCACGCCAGGCTCACGTCGAGCAGTGTGACCGCCCCGTGCGCGATCTCGGCCAGCATTTCGCCCGGCTTGCGCGCCGTGCCGGATCTGGCCAGAACAGCCGCTACGCGCTGTTCCAGATCGGCGGGATCGATGGGCTTGGTGATGTAGTCGTCGGCGCCGGCCAGCAGGCCGGCCGCGCGATCCACGGCGTGTGTCTTGGCCGTGATCATGACGATGCCGACACTCGACGTCGCCGAATTGCGGCGCAGTTGCCGGGTGACCTCGTAGCCGTCCATCTCCGGCATCATCACGTCGAGCAGAACCAGGTTCGGCCGGCGACTCTTCACCGCCTCCAACGCCTCGGCGCCAGACGCGACTTCTTCGACCTCGTAGGCGTGATGGCGCATGATCAACGCCATCATGTGCCGCGTCTCCAGGTCGTCCTCGACAATCAGTATGCGCTCTGCCACTCCAGCCTCACCCCGTATGATAGCCGCACCGCCCCATTTGCACAAGAACCCATCCGGGCCAAAAGAATTCGCCGCAACGAACTGCGCGGGGCGCGCCTGGGCGGGCCAAATTCGAGTGACGCGCCGGCTATCACGGCGAGGCCGCACGGACGACGATCTTCACCTGTTTGCTCGGATGCACACTACAGTAGCCTTCGTACTCGACCGGATTGGAGAACTGCACCCGGAGCGTGTCGTGGGCGGCGACCCAGTACGGCCCGAAGGTGTGGCCCGTCACGTCTTGATTGTGGATCACGAGCACGTCCTGAAGGCCGAGCGTGAACAAAATTTCGGCCGGGACGATCTTGGGATCGCCTCCGGCCTTGATGAGCTCGGCCGTGCCCGGCGGGATGGTGAACACGATCTCGCGCGATACGTCAGGCGAGCTGTTCGACCGTCCAAGCCAGGCAACCGCCAACGGGCCAAGCGCGACGATGGCGACTACGGCAATGCCGACGCCGATGGCTAGGGCCGGGTCAATTTTGATTCGTGGCATCGCTTCGCGTCCCGCTACGCAGGGGCGTTCCTACTTCTCGCTCAGAACGTGCTCGATGTCTTGCCGCAAATCGTCGGCGGTCACGCCGAAGGGGTATTGGGCTCGCAGGCGTCCGGCGGGATCGACCAGGTACAAACGCGCCGTATGATCCACCGCGTAAGACAAATCGGGCGTCGCCCGGTTCTCAATCTCGACTGTGATGCCGTAAGCGGAAAAAACGCCGGCTAACGCCGCCGGGTCACCGGTCAAACCAACGAACGCGGGATCGAAGCGAGCGAGGTAGGCTTGCAAGACGTCCGGGGTGTCGCGCCCCGGGTCGACGGTGATGAATGCGAAGCGCACGCGCCCGGCCCTGTCGCCGAGCGCGGCGAACGTCTGCTTGACAATGGCGAGCGTCAACGGGCAAACGTCGGGGCACGAGGTGTAGCCGAAGCCGATCAGCACGGCCTCGCCACGATGATCACTCAAGCGAAAGTTGTGGCCCTGAGTGTCGGAGAGGGCAAAGTCGGGGGCCGGGGCTGGGCGCTGGTAGACTGCCCCCTTGAAAGTATATGTCGAGCAAGCGGCGAACAGCCCGGCCCAAAGCAACAGGCCGGGCACGAGGGCATAGCGGCGCACGCTGTTACAGCAAATACAACACCATATAGTAGAAGACCCACACCACGTCAACGAAGTGCCAGTACATTGCGCAGGCCTCCGCGCCCCAGTGCGACTCGGCCGAGTATCGCCCGCGCAGGCCGCGCAGAAGCACGATGAACAGGAAGATCACGCCGCCGAGAACGTGCGCGCCGTGCATGCCGGTCATGGTGAAGAAGACCGCGCCGAAGACGCCTTGCGTCGGGCCGAACGGCGCGTGCGCCCATTCGTAGCCGAGGCCGACGAGGAACAAGAGGCCGAGGATGAGCGTCGCGGCGATGTAGCGCACAAAGCCTTTGCGATCCCCTTTCCCAATCAGCGCCTCGGCATGCGCCATCGTGCCGCTGCTCAGAAGCAGAATGGTCGTGAGGTCGAGGCCCAACACTTGATCGAGATGGGCAACGCGGCCCGGCCCCCACAGATGAAAGCGCACGAGTATCAGGCTGCCGAACATCATGGTTTCTGACACGAAGAACAGCCAGAGGCTGAGGCGGCGCTTCAGCCCTTCGTCGGGGGCGGTGCGCGCGGGAGCGAGCGTGTGGGCGGTCATGGGTGAGTCGCCTCGCCTTTCTCATCAGCCGCTGGCGTCCACAGCCGGGGCATGTGCATGAAGAAAACGACGATCAACAGGAACTTGAAGAACGCGATGACCAACAGCAGCAAGAGGCCGGCGCCGATCTGGCTCAGGGCGAACTCGACCGCGGTCAGCACCATCAGACCGCCGAGCACGGTCATCACGCCGGGTTGAGAGTTGTGAGAACGCATCTTTCAATCTCCTGCCGGAGCAGCTGCGGCGGCCGCGGGCGCGGCCACACCGGTCGGGGCGATCCCGACGCCGTAGTCGTACGGGCCATGCGTGACGACCGGCGTCACGGCAAAGTTGTGGACGGGCGGCGGCGAGGTCGTCTGCCATTCGAGCGTCAGAGAGCGCCACGGGTTGTCAACCGCCTTCGGCCCTCTCGCCCAACTGACGAGCGCATTGACGAGGAAGGGCAGAGCCGAAATGCCGAGCAGGAAGCCGCCGATGCTCGCGATTTGATTGACCGTCTGGAACTGCGGCGCATATTCAGCCACGCGGCGCGGCATCCCCTGCAAACCGAGCCAGTGCATCGGGAGGAACGTCAGGTTGAAGCCGACGAAGTTGAGCCAGAAGTGAATCTTGCCCCACGCCTCGTTGTACATCCTGCCGGTGATCTTGGGGAACCACATATACAGCGCGGCGTACAGCGCGAAGACACTCCCGCCGAACAAAACGTAATGCAGGTGCGCGACGACGTAATAGGTGTCGGTGACGTGAATATCCACCGGCACGGAGGCCAACGTGACGCCACTCAAGCCGCCGATGGTGAACATGCCCAGAAAGCCCAGCGCGAAAAGCATCGGCGTCTTGAGATCGATCTTGCCGCCCCAGATCGTGCCGAGCCAGTTGAAGATTTTCACGCCGGTCGGCACGGCGATGACCATGGAACCGAGCATGAAGGGGATGCGTAACCACGGGTTCATGCCGCTGGTGAACATGTGGTGGCCCCACACCGCAAAGCCGATGATCGCGATGGCCATCGAAGAGGCGGCAATGGCTTTGTAGCCGAAGACCGGTTTGCGGCTGAACACCGGGAGAATTTCGGAGACCAGGCCCATACCCGGCAACACCATGATGTAGACTGCCGGGTGCGAGTAGAACCAGAAAAGGTGCTGCCACATGAGCGGGTCGCCGCCCTCATTGACGTTGAAGAAATTCATGCCCAGCAGGCGTTCGAGGAGCAGCATGATCAGCGCCGCCGTCAATACGGGGGTCGCGAACAAAGCCATCAGCGAAGTAGACACCATGGCCCAGCAAAACAGCGGCAGGCGACCCGGCGTCAGCCCGGGCGCGCGCATCAGGGCGATCGTCACCAGAAAATTGATCGCGCCCAATAGCGACGATGTGCCTAAGATGATCACGCCGACGATCCACAGCGTCTGGCCGACGGGCGGTTGCAGGCTGAGCGGCGGGTAGGCGGTCCAGCCGGAGTTGGACTGGCCGACGAAGTATCCCGCGATGATTGTCAGCCCGCCGATCGGGATCAGCCAGAAACTCGTCGCATTCAAACGAGGGTAGGCCATGTCGTCCGCGCCGATCATCAGCGGGACGAGGTAGTTGCCGAAGCCGGCCATCGCCGGGATCACCCAAAGGAAGATCATGATCGAGCCGTGGATGGTGAACAGCGAGTTGTAGGTAGTCGTGCTGAATTCGGCCGGCGGCGTCAAAAGCTCATACCGGATCAACATTGCCAACAGGCCGCCGACGAGGAAAAAGGTGAACGTGGTCACGAAATACTGGATGCCGATGACCTTGTGATCGGTGTTGAAGGTGAAGTAGTCGCGCCAGGACGCGGCCCCGTGACGCACGAAACCAGCGGCGGAGTGAGTCGTCTCAGTGTGGGCGTTATCGCTCATGGCCTTTCCTTATTTCTGCTGAAGCAAGAAGTTCACCAGCGCATCCAAATCCGTCGGGGAGATGCGCGTGCCGAAGTCCTTCGGCATCAGGCTCGGGTTGGGGCACGGCCCGCCGGGGCATTTCGGCGCAATGAACGCATCGGGGTTGAGTATGGAATCTTTGACATAAGCCGCCGCCGACTGGCCGCGCACGCGCGTGCCCGCAGCCGTGCCGATGCCATCCAGGTCCGGGCCGACCTTGCCGGTTGCGCCCGCTGCGGCCAGAGTGTGACAGCCCGCGCAGCCATACAGGGTTGTGAACAGGCCGACCGGATCGCCTGCGCCGGCAGTCGCGCCCTTCTGCCTGGCGATCCAAGCGTCGAAGTCGGCCTGGCTCTCGACGATCACGTAACTCGTGAGACCCATCTGCGCGTGGCCTGCGCCGCACAGCTCCGCGCATACCACTCGATACTGGCCGAGAGCATCGGCGGTGAAGTAAGTGTCGGTCTCACGCATCGGCATCGCATCCTGCTTGACGCGGAAGGCGGGCACCCAAAACGAATGGATCACGTCCTGTGATGTGATCTTCATCCGCACTGGTTTGCCGAGGGGAACGTGCAGATCGTTGGATGTGACGTCGGAGTCGGGGTAGTGAAACTGCCACTGAAACTGCCGGCCAGTGACTTCTATTGTCATCGCATCACGGCGCGGCGTTTGGAGTTGAATCAGGATTTGATAGGAGTAGACCGCCAGCCAGGTGACGATGATCGCGGGAATAATCGTCCACGCCACCTCCAGGCGATTACTGCCGTGGATCGGCGGCCCGTCGCTCTCGTCGCCTTTCTTGCGCCGAAAGCGCAGGGCCGAGTAAAGAAGGATGCCCTCGACGAAAAGAAAGATGACGACGGCAATGCCGAGCATCGCGTTGAACAGCACGTCCACCTGGCCGGATTCGGTGGAGGCTTCGATCGGCATAAGCTGCGCGTACCGACCGGCCAGAATGCCGGCGACGATGATCGCGAGTATGAAAATCACGATGCCGAGGCCGGCGGCGCCTCGACGCGGCGGAGCAGCGGCGGCTGTGGGGCTGACGGGTGGCTTGGGTTTCGCCGCGGGCGCGACCTCAGTCGGCTTCGTGGCGGCTGAAGCGGAAATTTGCCAAACCTGGCGAGCGAAAAAATAAACGCCCGTTGCCAGCGCAGCGCCAAGCCCAACAGTCAGAACCAGAATGGCGGCGACAGCCACCAAGAGAAGTTGTTCGGGGGTCATTTGTGCGAGTGAGCCTAATTCAGACTAATTCGGTCGGATTGTGAACGAACGGACAATGGGCTAGTTTACGCAAAACGAGGTCTGTGTCAAGTCGTTTGCCACGCGCAGAATGTGGGCTACAATACCACCGCCAAAGGAGAAGCAGCCATGTCAACCGAAATCCCATCCCCATCCGAAAAGACCGAGAACGTCCAGAAACAGGTTTGGCCCGAATGGGTGTACCCCTACCCGGCCGGCATCATCGGCGGCTTGCTCGGAGGAGCGGCCATCGCACTCGTCGGCATCGGCTACGGATTGATCAGCGGCAAGGGCATCTGGCTGCCGGTCAACCTCGTAGCCGCGACCGCGCTGCGCGCCATGCAGTCACAGTCCCTGGAATCTTTGATGCAGTTCAACGTCGCCGCGCTGGTCGTAGGACTGGTGATACACATCACCATGTCAATCGGCCTCGGCGAAGTGTTCTCGTTCATCCTGCCGGCGCTGCCGGGACGGCCCCTGTACTGGGGCCCGGTCATCGGCCCGATGCTGTTGATCGGCGCGACGATCGCCGCTCTGCCGATCGTGAACCCGGTGATGGTGCGCAACGTTGACCTCACCTCGTTCGCCCTGGCAAACGTGTTGTACGGCCTGCTGCTCGGCTGGTGGATCGACCGGACGCCGCTGATCCACATGACGAGCTGAGGACTGACGGCAGATCGCGGACGGACGCGGTCGGCGATCAGCCTTGCGTGGTTCGCCACACTTGCAGTAAGCCTCGGGAAATGAACTCGACGAGGGCCGCGAGAGGGACGCGCCGAGTTCGCGTCATTCGATCATTCGCCCAGAGGTTGCGGGGCTGAGGGCGGGCGCATGCGCGTCTGCGTTGTCGGAGGGGACAATCGCGTTGACCGGGCAGACGGCGAGGCAGTCTTCAAAGTCGCAACAGTTATCCCGATCGATTACGTATATCGAATCGCCGGCCACGATCGCGTCGATCGGGCATTCGGGCAGACACAGACCGCAGGCGGTGCACGTCGAGATGATTTTGTAAGCCACTACTTGTATCACGATCCCTTCACCAACTCCCGCACAAAGTTCGGCACCATCGCAACACGATTGCCGATGCCCTCACGAACTCTGATCATCAACTCCGGCGTCACTTCGGCCATGCCGTCAGCCAGCGCCGCGTCTTCGATCTGACGCACGACCAGCCCGCGCACGAACGCCGGGATGCGGCTCACTCGCCCCATCGCCTCGGCTGTCCACGGCATACGAAACTCGATCTCCACGCCATAGGACTCGCTCAGCGCCGGTTGAATCTGAATCAATCCGTGCCGGCCCGGCTGGTAAACGCACCACGGGTCTTCGGCCATGGTGTCGCCGGTCGCGCCGTAGGCCCGCGCCCGACAGCCGCCGCACATTGTATTGAACTCGCATTCGCCACAGCGCCCGCCGAGGGATGTTCGCTGCCGGATGGCGGTGAACAAATCGGAGTCATTCCAGATTTGGGCGAAGGTCTGCTCGCGCAAGTTGCCGCCGTACCTGGGGAGATACGGGCACGGCGTCACGTCGCCGTCGGGCGTGATGCCGACGTACTGCGTGCCCGCCGGGCAACCGCCGCTGCCGACAAAGCCCTTGAGAAACGGCGAGGCCGGATCGTGCTCCCACAGCACGCGCTGATAGTGCGGCGCGCATTTTGCGTTGACGAGCATCCGGCCCATGAACATCGGCTGCATCACCAGCAGTCGGCGCATCAGCGCCTCGTAGTCGTCGGGCGTGATGTTCGTCATAAACGCGCCGCGCCCGGTAGGAACGAGGAAATAGAGATTGAACACCCGCGCGCCGTGATCGGCGGCAAACCCAGCGATGGCCTCGATCTCGTCGAAGTTCTGCCGTGTCACGGTCGTCTGAACGATGAACGGCAGGCCGGCCTCGTTGAGCGCCTCCATGCCGCGCACGCCGTTGGCCCACGCGCCACGGTAGCCCCGAAACGAATCGTGTTTAGCCTCGTCGAGCGAATCGAGGCTCACCGCCACGCCGCGAATGCCGTTGGCCTTCATCATCTCGACGCGCTCCTGCGAGATGATCGTCCCGTTCGTGCCCATCACGACCATGAAGCCGGCATCAGTGGCGCAGCGAGAAATCTCAAATACGTCTTTGCGGAGGAGCGGCTCGCCGCCGGTGAGAATGAGGAGCGCGCCGGGGTTGACCTCGCGTAGTTGGGCGACGACGCCAAAGCACTCTTCGGTCGAAAGTTCCCGCGCCCGATCGGCAAATGGCGAGGCGTGAATGTAGCAATGCTGACAGTGCTCGTTGCACAGCCGGGTGATGTTCCAGGAGATGACGTATGATTTGAAGTTCATTGTCGTTGGATGAGCGCGATGCGTGAACCTCACATATTGCGTTTCAAGCATGTAAGCGTTCAGGTCACGCGGCCCTTTCTAACCACCAAGACACAAAGACACCAAGTTTCACGACGCTTTCTTTGTGTCCTTCGTGTCTTCGTGCCTTCGTGGTAAAGGCCTGGCGGCGGACTGAACGGTTACTCAAGCATCACGTCTCCTCGCGGCACGCCAATCGGACCATCCTGCCCAGCCTGCACGGGCCAGCAAGATTACGATGACCGCCATCAGCCCGGCGTTGACGAAGGCGATTGGGCGGGCCTGGATGTCGCTCACGCTGAACGGCGCAAGTTCGACGTGCTTGCCGAGGCCGTCCATCGCGTAAGTGAACGCGCGCCACAAATTGCTGAACACGAGCAGAAGCGCCAGCGGCCACCAACCGCGCCAGATCAGCGCGGCGAAGATGAGGACGAAAATTGCGCCGACCGCCAGTTCCCAGATCGCGCCGCGCCGCGACGAGGGCACGAGTCCTGCCGCAAAAGTGATCACGATGACCAGCACGCCCAGCCCCGCGTAACCCACCGCCGCCACTTGGTGTTGATTCTGCATTTGGGATTTGAAGTTTGGACTTTGGGAGTTTTTCCTCACATCCCGCTCATCCCCAACGCATCGCGCGCTTCGGTCATAATGGCGGGCGTGATCTCGGCGTAGCCTTTCTGCTTGGCATAGTCGCTGTAAAGCCGCCGAATCATTCCCTGCACGAAGACGGGAGCGGCGGCGAGGCGCTTGAGCGCGGCTTCGCTCCAGGCCGGCTCCGCCCCATCGGAGGATTGGCCCGTGATGCTCTGGCCGGTCAGGGCCGACCGAATCATCGCCATCGGTTCGCTCGACGGCGCGCCGCCGATGGTCACGCCGAGCGAGCGCACCATTTGCGTTTCGCCGCTATTGGTCACCATCGCAATCCCGCGCCCGCACGTCGGGCATCGGAAGTGAATAGACATCGAGCCGCCATCGTCGGAGTTGACGGTCTCGACGAATTCCATCGCGGTGTTGTCGGATTGGCAGATGAATTTCATGCCTCACCCCCCAGCCGCCTCTCCCGAAGTGGCGCGAAGTGTGCTCGCTTGGGGAGGGGGAGTCGCTACAGCGCAGATGCGATAGTTGCAATCGCTCTTCCGGCCGCGCTGTCGGCGTGTTCGAGCACGAAGGGCCGGCCCGCGTCGGTTTCGCGCGACAGACGAGGATCGAACGGCACACTGCCGAGGTATGGCACGCCCATATCGGCGGCGAAGGTCTTGCCGCGTCCG
>JACQED010000510.1 GCA_016200785.1 Chloroflexota bacterium | reverse complement strand
GATCCGTCGGTTCCCGTCACGGCGAAGTAGGGATGATTCAGGACGCCGACGTAGCCGCTCATCCACGCGTGAACGTCGCATTTGATCGGGATCATCACTTCCACTTGATCGAACTTCTTTTTGGAGTCCATCTTGACCGGCTGGCCGAGGTTGAAGGCCTTGTTGACCGCCGGCTGGGGGTGGATGTTGTGCAGGATGCCGTCGCTGTTGCGAATGATGAGTTCCTGCCCGGCCATGATGCCGAAGACGTGCGGGTGATAGCGGCAGCCTTTCTGGTCGAGCACGACTCCCTCGGCCGGCGGCGAGAACTTGTAATTCTCCAATCCCTTCTTGACGTAGACGAACACGTTTTGCAGCGTGCCATTGTCGTTGACTAGCACCGTCTCCCTGGTCGCGCCGTTCGGGTATTGCTCCTGGCAGGTCGGCTCGGCGTCCATCGCGATCGGATCGTTCTTCGGCGCAGTGCCGTCGAACTTCACTTTGCCGGTGACGGTCGCGGCCGTCGCCGGGTCAATGGTCGTCGCGCCGCCGCCCCCACTCGTGCCGCCGCCCCCGCCTCCCCCTCCCCCGCCGCCACAGCCGGCGACGAAGAGCAGAAGGCCAACTAGACTAAGCAGGAACAGTTTTCGGGTTTGCATTGTCCTCTCCTGTGAAGAATAAACCGCTCTTGAACATTTCCGTCGAGTTCTCCCACGCCGTGGGACTTAAACTCACGAGCCATTCACGTATCGCCGCGCGTTGCGGCGTCGTCAGCGTGCTTACCTCTTCTTTGTGCAGTGCGCTGTCCTGCGAAATGTATGCGGCCCGACCGCTTGCCGCATCAACGGCCAGATGCGCGACGCCGAGAGAATAGTAGCCGCGCAGTTGCCCATACAGGGCATAGCCGGAGACGATGACCGTCGTGTAGCGTTCTCCACCATTCGGCGAGACAACGCCCTCCACGAGGGCGAAGTCGGTCAACCCTTCACCGATCAGCGTATCACCTTTGAAGACGAGTTGCGCGTACCATTGAGCCATTGCGAAATCCAATCAGCCACATCTCACGCGTCCCGTTTTGCGTTGCGCCGCACAGCCCACAGCAGCAAAGCCTCCAGCGCGGCGGCGACGACCACGGCAACCGGAATCCAAACGTAGTTGGTCGCGGGAACCGGCTTGCCGAGATAAATCTGATACCACGACGAAATTGCGCCATGACCGGGCGTCTCGCCGCGCAGACCATCCGACGCGGCAAAGGCGATCGGGACGAAGACTCCAGATGACAAAGCGATGTCCTCGGCGTCGCCGGTGTTCAGCGAGCGGCGGAAAACCACCGAGTAGCGTCCGGCGGTATAGTAGGATTTTGTGGTGAGATTTTGCGCCGCCTGCGGCGCAACCGAGTCCGATCCTTTGCCGGTCTGCTCGACACCCACGCTCGCCCCCGCCGTCCACGTCCAAAGATTGACCGGGTGGTCGGCGTCGCCGTAGACGAAGTAAGGCCGCTCCGCGCCCTCGGGCACTTTCGTCTGAAACTGCACGTCAATTTCGTCCTGTGGCTGACCCTCCGCGCCGGTGTTCTGCTGGCGATCGTCCCATTGAACGAGCAGGCCGAGGTCGGTCGAGTTGTACAGCCCGCGCACCCAAACGCCTTTGATCGAGGGCGTGTAATCGCGTGGCTCGCGCATGATCTCGCCGACGAGTGGATAGTAGTAGAGTGTCGCACTCTGCCACTGCACCGCGGCAGGCTCGGTCGGGATGTCGCCGTCAATCGGCTTGAGGATGATCGCCGCTTGCGGCTCGGGCGCGGTGTCCGGCGAAAGCGAATCCACGTAGTTCACTAGGTCCCATCGCTTTTGCTCGTCTGGGTTTCCGTTTTCATCCACCAGCGCATCGGCAAACGACGGCATCGGACTGCCGGTCATACCGGTCATGATTCTCATGTATATGTCGTTCGCCGTCCCGCCGCCCCGGAAGAGCCAGGCCTGAGTCAGATCGGCTGGAAAGATCGCATTGTCGTAATCGTCCTTGAGTTTCAGCGCGCTCGGCCCGTCGCCGCGCCCGGCGTCGCCGTGACACTTGAAGCACTGAACGTCGCGAAATACCTGCGCGCCCCGCGCAACGCTCGCTCCGTCGGGTTTGACTCGGTTGCCGGCCTTGATCGGCTGTGGCGCTTCGCCGCCGAAGGCGTCGGAGAATGTCTTGACATACGCGGCGACGGCGGCGATCTCGTCTTTTGAGAGCACGTTCTTCCACGCCGGCATCGTCGAGCCGGGCATTCCGTTGCCGATCACGCCGATCAAGTCGCCGTCGGTCGGCGGCGAGTCCGAGGAGGTCGTGCGAATCTTGAACTCGCCGAAGGTGAAATCGCGCGGCTTGGGGAACATGATCTCGGCCGCCGGGCCTTTGCCGTCGCCATTTTCGCCGTGACAGATCTCACAGCGTTGCGCGTAGATCGTCTTTCCTTCTGCCGCCAGCGACGGGGCGGCGCGCGTCGTTCGCGGCCCGGCGAGGGTGAAGGCAGCCACCATGGTGAGTACCGTTGCGATGAGTGCGAGGGCGATTCGATTTCGACTCATGTGATGCCTTGTTGATTACGCGGTCTGTGCCGGGAGCACGACGTCGGCAGACGCCTTGGCGACATGCCGGGAGAACAACAGGCCGGTAGTCGCGCCGCCGGCGATGGCCGCGCCTACATTGCCGAGGGTCAGCACCCGGAGCATCGTGGCACTCTCCGCCGCGTTCGGCCCGCCGACGCGAACGCCGAGGCTGTCAAGAATCAGATCGACGGCGGCGAATGCCAGCGCCGCGACAAGGCCGGCTCTCCAGCCCAAGGCCACTCCGGCCCGCCGATCGCGCATCGCGATTCCAAGCGCGATCCCCGTCACCCCTGTAATGACGAACACAGCGGGCGTAAACAGCATTGTGAATAAGTTGTGTATCGGAAGATTCGGCACCAATCGCGCGATGGATTCTTCGAGCGTGCCGAGAGCAAAGCCAACTACAATCGTGCTCAGCCCCCAACCCAGTGACCCGGCGACGGCCAGCCGCCGGGCGTGGCCTGACCCGGACAGCTTGCCCAGCGTCCAGCCCCAGAACGCCCCGCCACCGAAGATCAGGCTGATTGATACCAATGCAAATGCGGCCTGCGCGGCACCCGACGAATCGATTGAGTGGCCCAGACTCGGCAGTTTGGATGACAAGAGGGCCGCGGCCAACGGCATTGCAGTCGGCCCGGCGAGGAAGACGACCGAGGCGAGGGCGCTGCCGATGAAGAGGCGCGGAGAGTTGGTCATTGGTTCCCCGCTTCCCTCGGATGCTGACCGGTCGCGTCGTACAGATACAAAATCACCTGCCAGATTTCCTCCTCTTTCAAAGTTCCCTCCCATCCCGGCATGGCGCTGTTCCAGCCTTTGCCCTCCGTGGGCAGGCCGGGGCCGCCTTTGGCGATGCGCCAGAAGAGATAGCCTTCTTGCAACTGCGCGATCGTGCCGGGGTCGGTGAAGTCCGCCGGGCGCGGGTTGAGCGAGTCGGCGAAGATGCCGTTGGCTTTCAGCGCGTCGCCGTGACAGAAGACGCAGTGCGTGCCGTACACGACTTTGCCCGCCGCCAGCGCCGCCGCGTCGGGCTTGCCGCTCGCGTCGCGAAATGGATTCTTCGCCGTTTGCAGATCAATCGTCTTGCCTTCGAACGTTATCGTCGTCGGTGGGGCGGGATGGATCGAACGCAGTTCCGGCGGCGCTTCCACGCGCGGCACAACGCGCAGATACGTCTGCCAGCCGACGAACGCCGGAATCAGGATCAGGATCAGCCAGCGCAGGCCGACGACGTTTCTGTTTTCGCGTTCGACGAACAATGCAGTCAGCGGCGCTTTGAGTTCGTTCAGCCCCCGGTCGTCCGACGAGACCCACAAGAGGATAACGACCGTCGTGATGCCGAGGTAAATCGTGAGCAGGCTGGACGGAATGGGCGGTTGGATCGCGAAACGATATATGCCGAAGGCGATCAGCCAGATGGCAATGGTCTGGGTCAACCTGTGGCGGAGGAGCGGAGCGAAGCGGGTCATTGGGCTTTGGCGTTTGACCTTTGAAGATTGCAGTTTGAATATTATTTCTTGGCGAAGGGGCCGACGCCGCCTACGAACATCATCGCGATCACGACGACGACGAGGGGGATGACGACGGACAACACGGCGATAGCGATTTCGCCGCCGGCCAACGGAGGACTCACAGCCGGGGCCGGCTTCGGGCTGGCCGCCGCCGGCTCGGCGGGCGCAATCGCCGCTTGAGTCGGCGCGGCGGCGACTTGCGCAGAGGTTACTTGAGTGGCGGGCGTTCCACCCCGGGCCGACGGGCCGCCTTGCGACGCAAGGAACGAGACCAGCGTCTCCAACTGATCGGCAGTGAGGCGTCCGCCGAAATTTTTCGGCATCACGCCGTCCGGGCACGGCCCACCGGGGCAACTCTTGGCAATGACCGCGCCCGGATCAATAATGGATTGGCGAATGTAGTCAGGGTTGGCGCG
>JACQED010000509.1 GCA_016200785.1 Chloroflexota bacterium | reverse complement strand
TCGGCGTCACGTTCTCGTTTTTGATCGCCGCGCCGACGATCAACGAAGTGGCGATAGTGATGTTGCTCGGCCTGTTCGGCTGGAAGGTGGCCGGGCTGTACATCGCCTCGGGGCTGGCGGTTGCCATCACTGCCGGGATGATCATCGGCGGGCTGAAACTGGAGCGGTACGTCGAGGACTTCGTCTGGCAATTGTCCGGCGCGCAGGGCGGACCTGTCGAGTCGCTCATCTGGCCTGACCGGATCGACCGGGCGTGGAATTCGGTCAAGGAGATCGTCGGCAAGGTGTGGCCCTACGTGATCGTCGGCATCGGAGTGGGAGCAGGGATCCACGGCTACGTGCCAGAGAGCGCATTAGCAACGATCATGGGCCGGGAAGCGTGGTGGTCTGTTCCGGCGGCGGTGCTGTTAGGCATCCCGCTGTACTCGAACGCCGCCGGAGTCATCCCGGTGGTCAGCGCGTTGATGGAGAAGGGCGCGAGCCTCGGCACGGCGCTGGCCTTTATGATGTCGGTTGTCGGCCTGAGTTTGCCGGAGACGATCATTCTGCGGCGAGTTCTCAAGCCGCCGCTCATCGCCATTTTCGTTGGCACGGTGACGCTGGGGATCATCCTCACCGGCTATTTGTTCAACTGGATCATGTGAAGCGCACCGTTCTCTTTCTCTGCACCGGCAACTCGTGCCGCTCACAAATGGCCGAGGCCGTCGTCAATGCCCGCCTCGGCGATGAGTGGGAGGCGGCTTCGGCGGGGACTCACCCCTCCGGCCTCGTGCATCCAAATGCTCTGCGCGCGCTGGCTGAAATCGGAATCCCGCACGAGGGACGCTCCAAACACGCTGACGAGTTTCGCGCCGCGCCGTTCGATCTGGTCGTGACTGTGTGCGACTCGGCGGCAGAGGAGTGCCCGGCCTGGCTCGGGCCGGGCAAGCGCGTCCATCTGGGCTTCCCCGACCCGGCCAAAGCCACCGGCACTGACGCCGAGGTGATGGTCGTCTTCCGAACGGTGCGCGACGACATCAACCGCAAAATCCCCCAACTGCTCAAAGACCATTCATCAGGAGACAAGAAATGACAACGGCTACCCATGCTTCGCCAGTCAACCAGGACACAGTGAACGTCATCAGGCAACTTTCAACCCTCGACCGATTTCTGCCGCTGTGGATTTTTCTAGCGATGGCCTTTGGCCTCCTGCTCGGCTATTTCGCGCCGGGCGTGAAGAACGTCTTCAATGCCTTCCGCATCGGCACGATCTCCCTGCCCATCGCCATCGGGCTGTTGTGGATGATGTATCCCGTGCTGGCGAAGGTGAAATACGAGGAGTTGGGAAAGATCGCCGGGGCGTGGAAGCAGTTCGGCGTCTCGCTCACGCTCAACTGGATCATCGGCCCGGCGATCATGTTCGGGCTGGCGTGGCTGTTCCTGCCTGACCCCTACGGCGGCTATCGCACCGGTCTCATCATCACCGGGCTGGCGCGTTGCATTGCGATGGTGCTGATGTGGAACATGCTGGCAGGCGGGGACAGCGAATACTGCGCGGTGCTGGTCGCGCTCAACTCGGTGTTTCAGATCGTGATGTATAGCCCGCTGGCTTATTTCTATCTGCGGGTCGCGCCGGGCTGGTTCGGGGCGTCGGGCACGGCGGTGGATATCTCCATGTGGGACATCGCCAGGAGCGTGCTGATCTTCCTCGGCATCCCGCTGGCGGCGGGCGTAATCACCCGCTTCACGCTCCTGCGGCACAAGGGCGCGGAGTGGTACGAAACACGCTTCATGCCGCGCCTCGGCCCGACGGCGCTCGCCGGCCTGTTATTCACCATCGTCGTCATGTTCTCTTTGCAGGGCGACCGCATTCTCGCCCAGCCACTCGACGTTCTGCGGGTGGCGATTCCGCTGGTAGTCTACTTCGGGCTGATGTTCTTCGTTTCGTTCGCCTTGTCGCTGGGTTTCAAGTTCCCGTATGAATTGGCGGCGACGCAATCGTTCACGGCGGCCAGCAACAATTTCGAGTTGGCGATCGCGGTAGCGGTCGGCACGTTCACCATCGCCTCGCAAGAGGCGCTGGCGACGGTGATCGGCCCGCTGATCGAAGTGCCGGTGCTGATCGGGTTGGTGTACGTGGCGCTGTGGTTGAAGGGGAAGTTGTTCGGACTTCCGGCAACTGCCGCCGCCGGTTGAATCGACGTCTCACGCTCCGAACACGACGGCGGGCCGATCGGCCCGCCGTCATCTTACTGCGCCGATGCGCGAACTATCCCCCATTCGCGTCAGCAGATCTCCAATTCCTTCAACTTGCTCTCCGGCACAACGCCGTTCACCCAGCCGCGCTCCTGATAGTAGTCCTTTAGCATCGGCTCGAGTTCGCACACCTGGCCCTTCGAGCCGGGGCCGTTCGACGGCTCATTGAGGAACCGCTCCGGCAGGTAGTCCGAGCCTTCGCGGAAGCCGGCC
>JACQED010000508.1 GCA_016200785.1 Chloroflexota bacterium | reverse complement strand
TTGTGAGCGGCTTTTTGGACAAAACCTGTGCCAGCATGGGTTTGCCGAAATGTGCCACCTGCACCGGCTAATGGATTTGACCAGGCTGGATGCCACCCATCATGTACTGGATTTGGGTTGTGGCAATGGCATGATTGCCGAGTATCTTTCGGACCGAACCGGCGCGCATATTGTGGGCATCGATTTTATAGAGGAGGCCATCGAACACGCGCAGGTGCGGACGGCGCGCAAGCGCAACCGGCTGGAATTTGAGGTGGGCGACATGGCTCTGCTGGATTTTGGGGCCGAGAGCTTTGACCTGGTGCTGGCCATTGATGCGCTTTATTTTACAGACCTAGAACAAACGGTGAAGGAAATTAGGCGGGTGGCCCGGCCAGGCGGTATACTGGCGGCCTTTTATTCGTATGGGCGCTTGCCGGGTGAACCCCTGGAAAGCTTTTCGGAATTGGTACTGAGGCCGGAGGGTACCCCTTTGGCGCATGTGCTGAATAAGGCCGGACTGCCCTACCGAACCTGGGACTATACCCAGGCCGATTATTTGCACGCCCGCCATAAGCGGCAAATTGCCAAGGCGCTTAAGCCGTTATTTGAAGCAGAAGGCAACCTGTTTTTATACGAAAACCATGCAGGCGAAGCGGCCGGAGTGATGGAGGCCATTGAGGCCCGGGCCCATAGCCGTTATTTGTACCTGGTGAATTTGTGATGAAAGCGATTAAAAAAATTCGGGCACGCTTATTGGGAGCGCCCGAATTTTTGCTTTGGGTGCGGTGGTAAGACCGCGTTGTGAGCCACAGAGGACTCGAACCTCTAACCAAGGGCTTAAAAGGCCCCTGCTCTACCATTGAGCTAGCGGCCCCACTCGTGGCGGCGATTGTAACACGCGGGTAGTTGGCTGTCAATGAAATTTCGCTTATACTCGCCGACTCGTGGCGGATCATTTTCTCTTCCCTGACTATGACCACATCTACCTCTCGCCGCACCTCGACGACGTGGCGCTGTCGTGCGGCGGGCGCATTCATCAGCAGACGGCGCGCGGCGAACGAGTCCTGGTCGTGACGATCTGTGCCGGCGATCCGCCCGGCGGGCCGCTGTCGGACTTCGCGCAGGAATTGCACGATCGATGGGCGTTGCGGCGATCGGCGCCCGAACTACGCCGCGCTGAAGACCTCGCCGCGCTCGAACTCCTCGGCGCGAAGGCCCTGCATTTATCTGTGCCCGATTGCATCTATCGGCGCGACGGCGCTCGCGGTTCGCACCTTTATGACTCCAGAGAAGCGATCTTCGGCCCGCTTCATCCGGACGACTGGCATCTGAGTCTCGACGTGACTTCGACGCTGGAGAACTGCGGCACGCCGCGATCCGACGCCCATCTCTACGCCCCGCTGAGCATTGGAAATCACGTTGACCATCAACTGACGTGGCGCATCGCCGACGATTGGGCGGGGACGCACTCGAATCTCTTCTTCTACGAAGATTATCCCTACGCCCACGATCGATCACTCGTGACCCGGTGGATCGAGGGACGGAGTTGGACGCCCGAAATCACCCCGCTCGCCGAGGCCGACTTCAAGCAAAAGTTGAAAGCCATCGCCCAATATCGTTCGCAACTCGGCACCTTCTGGCCCGACGAGGCGGCGATGGCGGCAGCGTTGAGGGGACACGCGGCGAGTGTGGCGGGCGGTGAGGGCATGGCAGAACGCGTTTGGAAAGCGTAAAGACTCGCTCATCGCGTTTCACGCCTCGCGCGTCACGCCTCTCCCCTATGGTACAATCCCACGCATGACCATCCACTTCGGCACCGACGGCTGGCGAGCCGTCATTTCTGATACGTTCACTTACGGCAACCTGCGTCTTGTCTCGCAGGCCATCGCCGACGCGATCTCCTCAGGCGACTGGTTGAGCGGAAATGGCGGCGCAACCGACGCCGATCCTCGCCGGATGATCGTCGGCTTCGACACGCGCTTTCTCTCGGATCGCTACGCGACCGAGGTAGCGCGCGTGTTGGCGGCCAACGGCTTCACCGTCCACCTGACCTACGCCGACGCGCCGACGCCGGCCGTCTCGTTCGCCGTCAAGCACATGCGCGCGGCGGGAGGCGTGATGATCACCGCCTCGCACAACGCGCCGCGCTACAACGGCGTGAAACTCAAGGCGGCCTACGGCGGAAGCGCCCTGCCCGAGCAATGCCGCCGAGTCGAGGTCTACCTCAACGACAATGAGGCCCGCGCGCGCGGCCCGAATCTGATGGACTTCGATCAGGCGACTGCCGCCAAGCTGATCCACCGCTTCAATCCCGTGACCGCCTATTACGATCATCTGCGCTCGTTGATCTCGCTCGACGCAATCGCCAGCTACCCCGACCGTTTGCGCGTTGTCGTGGATTCGATGTACGGCTCAGGGCGCGGCTACATCAAAGGCTTCCTGCAGGGCACGGGCTGCGAAGTGGCCGAGATCCGCGGCGAGATGAACCCCGGCTTCGGCGGCGTTCACCCCGAGCCGATCGCCAAATATCTTCAGGCGACGGCGGCGGCGATTTCCGCCGGGCACGGCGACCTCGGCCTCGTCACCGACGGCGACGCCGATCGCGCCGGGGCGATGGACGGGCGCGGCAACTTCGTGGACCCGCACAAGATTTTCGCGCTGGCGCTCAAGTATCTCGTGGAAGTGCGCGGCTGGCGCGGCGCGGTTGTCCGCACCGTTTCGACCACGCGCATGATCGACCGCCTCGCGGCGCGTTACGGCCTGCCGCTCCACGAGACACCGGTCGGCTTCAACCACATCGCCGATCACATGCTGGCCGAAGACGTGCTCATCGGCGGCGAGGAGTCGGGCGGCATCAGCATCAATGGCCACATTCCGGAAGGCGACGGCATTCTGATGGGTCTCTTGCTGTTGGAGATCGTCGCCGCCTCACGCGTCACGCTCTCCGAGTTGGTCGAGGATTTGCTTAAGGACGTGGGCCCGGCGTTCTACGCCCGCAAAGATTTGCGCCTGCCCCGCCCGGTGGCGAAGGCCGAGGTGACGCGGCGGCTGACCGAAGGCGCGCCGGCAGAAATAGACGGCCTGCGCGTGGCGAAAGTCGAATCGCTCGACGGCGTGAAGTACCTCATGGCCGATGACTCGTGGTTGCTGATCCGCCCCTCCGGCACCGAGCCGGTCTTGCGCGTTTACGCTGAAGCGCGCGAGGCGAAGATGGTCGAGTCGTTGCTGGGCTTCGGGCAGAAGATCGCTCAGGCCAGCTAAAGTTTATACCCAAACTTCCTCAACATCGCCTTTCGCTCCGTCACATCCGCCTCAGTTTCGATCCCCTTCGACTTCAATCCATCAATCACGCCGAGAATCCCGCGGCCCTGATCGGTCTCGGCCAGAATCACCTGCACCGGGTTGGCCGTCGCGCAGTAAATGTGGCACACCTCAGGCACGGCTTTGACCGCATTCAGCACGTTGATCGGGAAGCAGTTGCCGAGGAAGATGATGAAGCAGTGGCCGGCCGACAGTGCGATGGCGTTCTTCTTCGCCAACTCGATCATCTCGTCGGAGTTGCCGCTCCAGCGCACCAGCGCCGGGCCGGACGATTCGCAGAAGGCCAGCCCGAACTGAATGCCCGGCACGGCCCCGACCAGCGCCTCGTGCAAGTCCTCGACGGTCTTGATGAAGTGCGATTGGCCGAGGATGAAGTTGATGTTTTCTGGTTTTTCGATCGTGACAGTCTTCAATTCCATCGGAAGATCTCCTGCTGTGAGGTGTATTACACGGAAGACACGGATTTGACGGATTTCACGGACTCTTCTGATGCTACTTGGCACACATTCGCGTCATCCGTGCTATCCGTGAAGCCAGGGAAAAACGTGGGATTCACCGCGAAGACGCCACCCCGCAAAAGCAGGCGGGGCAGGCGAGCGCAAAGGATTCTTTGGGTTTTCTTTGCGTCCTTCGCGTCTTCGCGGTTCAAACCGTCCTTTTTGCAGTGGAGCCATCCATGCGATCCGTGTACAAAGATTCAGATAATCACGGCCCTTCAATCGCGCCCAAGTCCACTGCTA
>JACQED010000498.1 GCA_016200785.1 Chloroflexota bacterium | reverse complement strand
TGGAAGATGAGGATCTCAACCTGCACTTGGGCCCCCTGGGCGATCTGCTCTAACCCGAATCATGGATCCGAGGCCTCCCAGCGTCGAATGAAGTAACCCACCCGACTCAGCAGAACCGAGTTCGCCGGCATCCTCCCGCCTGACGGTTCCCCCAGCCCCGCGACCCACCTCCACCTCTCCAGACGTTGAGACACGATCCACGCGTCGACTGGCAGCGCAACATCCAACTTCACCTGCAGCCGGGCAGAGTGCTTCAACCACGAAGAACACGGAGGCATGAGCATGACTCAGAAAGGAAAAGCCGTGCTGTTGCGACTTTACGTCGCGGGCGAGGCGCCGAACTCGGTTCGTGCCATTGCCAACCTCCAGGCCATCCTCCGCAAGTATTGGAAGGGCGATCACGAACTGGAAATCGTGAACATTATCGAAGAACCGTCCCACGCGCTGAACGACGGCGTTCTGGTCACGCCCTGTCTGCTCAGATTATCCCCGCCGCCGGTCGTGACGTTAATCGGAGACCTGAGCGAGGAAGATAAAGTGCTGGCGGTGCTGGGATTGAAGGGGAACACACCATGACCAAGACAAAACGCGCGCCACAGCAGGAACCGCCCCAGAGCATGCCAGACGCGCAAGTCAGGGAAGCCGCCCGGCGGCTGGCCGAGGCGGAAGCCACCTTGCAGGCGCTGGTCGCGGGCCAGGCCGATGCCGTGCTGGACCCGGCCAGCGGCCGGGCCATCTTGTTGCGCCAGGCTCAGGAATCACTGCTCGAGGGAAACGAACAGCAACTTCGAGCGGTCTTCGAAGGTGCGCTCGATGCGATGCTGATGGTGGATGATGACGGCAGGTGTTTGGACGCCAACCCGGTTGCCTGTGGCCTCTTCGGCCTGCCGATAGAGAAACTTCGCGGTCGCCCGCTCGAGGAAATGGGTATGTCCGGTCCCTTTCGCGATCAGGTACAGCCCACGTTCCTTCAGGCAAGGCAAGCGAGAGGCGAGTTTCCTCTACGGGACCGAGCGGGAATTGTACGGCACCTCGAATACTCCACGATCGTCAATATTCTTCCTGGCCGCCATCTGCTGGTCCTGCGCGACATGACCGAACGCCGACAGCGCGAGCGTGAACTGAAAGTTGTCGTCACCATGAGTGCTACTCTGCGTACCGCCCAAACGCGCGCCGAAATGTTGCCGATCATCCTTGACCAACTGGTCGGCTTGCTGAACGTCTCTCAGGCGGCATTGGTGATGCGCGACGAACGCGGCGGCGAGGCGATGATCGAAATGGCGCGTGGAAAGTGGGCTGACCTGACCGGCCAACGCCTGCCGCCGGGGGAGAGTGTGTGCGGGCACGTCATTGCCGCCGGCCGACCTTGCCTCAGCCAGGATATCCGGCATGAACCATTTGGAGCCGGCCTCGGACTCGTCACCGAACTCCAGAGTGCCGCCGCCGCTCCGCTGATTACCCAGGGGAAGACTATTGGCGCGTTGGTTGTTGGCAGTGAACGCACGATCAGCGACGATCACATCCGCCTGCTCACCGCCATTGCCGACATGGCCGCCAACGCCATCCACCGGGAAACCCTGCACGAACAGACCGAAGCGCGACTGCGCCGCCTGACTGCATTGTATCAGATTGACACGGCGATCAACAGTAGCCTCGACCTTCACGTCACCCTTAACGTGCTGCTCGATAACGTCGTCACCCAACTGGGCGTGGACGCCGCCGATGTGTTGCTGTTCAACTCTTCCTCACAGATACTGGAATATGCCGCTGGACGGGGCTTCCGTACCGACGGCATCACGCGCTCCTGCGTGCGCCTGGGAGAAGGGCAGGCGGGTCGGGCCGCCCTGGAACGCCGGATGGTCAGTCTCCCGGCCCAGGCCGAGGCCGTAGCAGTTTCTGCACGCGCCCGGTTGCTCGCGGAGGAAGAGTTCGTCTCTCACCACGTTGCCCCGCTCGTTGCCAAAGGCCAGATCAAGGGCGTGCTGGAAATCTTTCACCGTACCCGCCTCGATCCCGACCACGAATGGCTCGATTTTCTCGATGCACTCGCGACACAGGCGGCCATTGCTATTGACCTGGTAGCATTGTTCGAGGGTCTGCAGCGTTCCAACGTTGAACTGATTCTGGCCTACGATGCCACTATTGAAGGTTGGTCGCGCGCGCTCGACCTGCGTGACAAAGAAACCGAAGGCCACACTCAGCGGGTCACCGAGATGACAGTTGAACTGGCCCGCGCCATGGGTATGAGCGAGGCTGACCTGGTGCATGTGTGGCGGGGGGGGCTGCTACATGACATCGGCAAGATGGGCATCCCCGATAGTCTTCTCCACAAGACTGGCTCGCTGACCGATGGGGAATGGGAGATCATGCGCCGCCATCCGGTCTATGCCTACGACATGCTCTCGCCCATTGCCTTTCTACGGCCGGCGCTGGACATCCCCTACTGCCATCACGAGAAGTGGGACGGCACGGGCTACCCGCGAGGGCTGAAGGGTGAAGAGATCCCCTTGGCCGCGCGCATTTTCGCGGTGGCGGATGTGTGGGATGCTTTGCGATCCGATCGTCCCTATCGGGAGGGTTGGCCGGAGGAGAAGGTGCGGGAGTATATCAGCGAACAGACAGGCAGGCACTTTAATCCGAGTGTCGTGGAGGCTTTCCTGCAGTTGGCTGATTCGTGGAATCATCGCTAAAGCAACCGGAATAGAATTGCTGCGGGGGGAACCAACTGCCGCACTTGAAAATGACGGTCGGAGGCACAATCACGTGATACGTGCTACCCCCTGATTGTTACTGTCAGCCTGGTAACGGCGCTCAGGGGTTGCGGGCCACAAACGCTCCCCGCTCCGACGCCCCAGGTTCCCACCACTGCGCCGCCTTGCCTGACCGGCGACTCTTTCGTTCGCTCAAGTGATTTGTGACACAGCCTCGAATGTGACATTTGAACATTGACTCCCTCCAGGATCGGTGCTAGCCTGAATAGTAGCGGTATACAAAGTTAACTTCTGCTATACAAAGCACGGTTTGGATTGGTTGCGAATCTGCTGGAGTTGGCACACCGCCAAAGGGTATCTTGGACCCAAACTACAGTTGGTTCACAACCTGCATCGCGCCCGTCTGTTTCAGACGGGCGCTTTTTATTTTCATCATGTTTGTCCGACTGGTCAGAATTGACCTGACGCCAAGGGCCAATGGCAACACTTGCGCCAATGGGTGAGGGAGGAGGTTGCCGGGGGAAGGCTCCAATTGCTCTTACCGACTCGAGTACATCGTATTTCACGTAGTCTGGAAAACCAGCAGAGGAGAAAGAACCATGAACCGCATGTACAAATTCGCGGCCGTATTCGCCGCCGTCGCTCTATTGTTGACGGCGTGCGGCCCGGCGGCCACCCCCGCGCCCACCGCCGCGCTGGCGGCCACATCTGCGCCCACCGCCGCGCTGACGGCCAAGCCCTTCAAAGTGGCCATCGTCCTGCCGGGCGTGATCACCGACAACGGCTGGAATGCTTCGGCCTACGAAGGTCTGATGATGGCCAAAGACCAACTCGGCGCGGAGGTCGCCTACTCCGAAGCCGTGCCACAGACCGACTACGAAACGGCCTTCCGCGACTATGCCAGCCAGGGCTACGATCTCGTGATCGGCCACGGCTTCGAGTTCGGCGACCCAGTGATGAAGATCGCTCCCGACTTCCCCAACACGAAGTTCGTGGTCGTCAACAACGTGGTGACGGCCTCGAACGTCGCCTCGGTTGAGTTCAACAACGAAGAGGCCGGCTTTCTGGCCGGAGTCGTCGCCGGCTTGATGACCAAGACCAACAAGGTCGGCGGCGTGGGCGGTTTCGACATCGCCTCCATCGTGCGCGGCATCAACGGCTTCGAGCAGGGCGTCAAGTACGTCAACCCGAAGGCCGAGGTCTTCGTGACTTACACCCAGAGTTGGGACGACATTGCCAAGGGCAAGGAAGCCGGGTTGGCGCTGATTGACCGGGGCGCCGACGTCGTCTGGGAGTTTGCCGACGCCGCCGGCCTGGGCGTGATCGAGGCGGCCAAGGAAAAAGGCGTCTACGCCATCGCCAGCGTGCGCGACAAGAGTTCGGCCGCGCCGGACACCATTCTTGTTAGCACGCTCGAGGAGGTCCCGCCGCTGATCCTCGATGTGGCCAAGACGGTGAAAGAGGGCACGTTCGAAGGGCAGATGTACCGCTTCGGCGTGGAGAAAGGTCCGATCCGCTACGCCGGCTGGAATGCGGTCGTGCCTGCCGATGTGAAGGCCAAGGCCGAGCAAGTCCTGGCCGACATCGCCGCCGGGAAGATCAAAATCGAGCGAAAAGACACGCGGTAGAATTGCGCCGTAACTAGAGCAGGGGTGAGCCGCACTCACCCCTGCCACCAATCTCCATATCTCCAATCTCCAACCATCTTGGCATGCCTCCCTTCCTCTTCATGGATCGAATCACCAAAACCTTCCCCGGCGTGGTGGCCAACAACGAGGTCACGCTGGAGGTAAAGCAGGGTGCGATTCACGCCCTGCTCGGTGAGAACGGCGCGGGCAAGACGACGCTGATGAACGTGCTGTACGGCCTTTACCAGCCTGACGCCGGCCGCATCCATCTGAGAGGCGAAGTGGTACGATTTGATTCGCCCAGCGATGCCATTGCTCACGGCATCGGCATGGTACACCAGCACTTCATGCTCGTATCGGCCTTCACCGCGGCGGAGAACATCGTCCTCGGCTTGCCGTCGGCCCACCCGCCCCGGCTCGACCTGCGCGCGGCCGGCAAGCGCATCGCCGAACTTTCGGCCACGTACGGGTTGGAGGTGGAGCCGGGGGCATGCGTGTGGCAGCTCCCGGTCGGCGCGCAACAGCGCGTGGAGATCATCAAAGCCCTCTACCGGGGGGCCGATCTATTGATCCTCGACGAGCCGACCGCCGTGCTCACGCCGGGTGAGGCGAGCGATCTCTTTCGCATTCTCCGCCGCCTCGCGGTCGAAGGCCACACCATCATCTTCATCAGCCACAAGCTCAACGAGGTGATGGACGTATCTGACCGGGTGACCGTCCTGCGTGACGGGCGCGTCGTGACGACCATCGAGACAGCACGAACCTCGCCGCGCGAACTGGCGCAAATGATGGTCGGGCGGCCGGTGCTGATGGAGTTCGAGCGCGCGGAGGCTCAATCTGGTGAAGCGGTTCTGCACGTCGAGAACCTCACCGCCCTCAGCGACCGCGCGCTGCCGGCCCTGCGCGACGTGTCGTTCGAGGTGCGTCGGGGCGAAATCCTCAGCATAGCCGGCGTGGATGGCAACGGCCAATCCGAACTGGCCGAGGTGTTGAGCGGCGTGCGCCGCCCGACCGCCGGGCGGGTGCGTCTCCTGGGGCACGACCTGACCGGCGCCTCGCCCCGCGCCGTGATCGAGGCCAACGCCGGTTACATTCCCGCCGACCGCCGCGCCGCCGGGCTGGTGACCGACTTTACGCTGGCCGAGAACTTTATTCTGAAATCGTTTGCCGATGCCCCGTTCTGCCGCTGGGGCTGGCTGGACTTGCAGGCGATAGAGAGGCACGCCGGGCGCCTGCTGCGCGACTTCGACATCCGCGCGCCCTCGGCCCGCGTCCCGGCGCGGCAACTCTCCGGCGGCAATCAACAAAAGGTCGTGCTGGCGCGCGAGCTTTCGCGCCGGCCCGGTGTGCTAATCGCCTCACAGCCGACGCGCGGCCTCGACGTGGGCGCGACCGAATACGTCCTGCGCAACCTGCTCGCCCAGCGCGCCCGTGGCGCCGGGATTCTGTTCATCTCGACCGAACTCGAGGAGATTCTGGCCGTGAGCGATCATATTGCCGTCCTATACGAGGGCGAGATCATGGGGATCGTGCCCGGCCCCGGCGCGGACGCGCACGAGATAGGGCTGATGATGGCCGGCGCGCGGCGATCGGCCCCGCTCGCGAGGGGGCACGCGTGAATCGCCTACGCGCCCTGACGCGAATCAAGTTGGGGGGGGTCGTTCTCGGCCTCGCGCCCGTCTGGGCGATCCTCGCCGCCCTCCTGCTCGGCACCGCGTTGATCGCTGTCACCGGGGCCAGCCCGATCGAGGCGTATCGCTACTTGCTCCGGGGCGCGTTCGGCAACGCCAACAGCCTGGGCGACACGCTGATCAAGACGACCACGCTCGTCTTCGCCGGGGTGGGGATGGCATTCGCCTTCCGCTGTGGCGTCTTCAACATCGGCGGCGAGGGCCAGATTTACATCGGGGCGCTGTTCGCCACCGTGATCGGACTGCTGCGCCTTCCGCCCGTCATTCATCTGCCGCTCGCCCTGCTGGCGGGTTTCGTCGGCGGCGGACTGTGGGCGGCCATCGCCGGCTGGCTGAAAGCCCGGCGCGGACTGAACGAGATCATCGTGACGATCTTCATGAATTATATCGCGGTCATCCTGGTCAGTTACTTCGTCACCGGCCCGCTCAAGGAGCCGCCGGGCTATTATCCCCAGACGGCTGAGGTGGCGGTGGCATCTCAACTGCCGGTCATCCTGCCGGGCAGCCGCCTGCACGCGGGCCTGCTATTGGCGCTGGTCAGCGCGGTGGTGATCTGGGTCGTGCTGAGGCGGACTTCGCTCGGCTTTCAGGTGCGAGCGGTCGGCGCGAACCCGACGGCGGCGCGGCACGCCGGAATCAACGTCGAAGGGAACATCGTGCTGGCGATGTTCATCAGCGGCGGGCTGGCGGGCTGGGCCGGCACGGCGGAGGTGCTGGGCGTCCAGCACCGCCTGCGAGACTTCTTTCTCGTCGGGTTCGGCTACGACGCGATCGCCGTCGCGCTGCTGGGGCAGAGCGATCCCTTCGGCGTAATTCTGGCCGCGCTGTTCTTCGGGACGCTGCGCACGGGCTCCGGCGCGATGCAGCGCGGTGTCGGCGTGCCGACCGCACTCGTCTTTCTAATTCAAGGGCTGGCCGTGATTTTCGTTTTGATCGGAACCGTGCTGAGGGCGCGGCCTCAACTGCTGAAATCCAAGAAGGGAGAGAGCGTCCGTGATCTCGTGGGACGTATTGGTCGAACTGTTCTTAAGCGTCGGGCTCCTTAACGCCGGCGTCCGGCTGGCGACGCCGATCCTGCTCGCCGCGCTGGGCGGAATCCTGTCCGAACGATCCGGCGTGATCAACATCGGGCTGGAGGGGATGATGCTGATCGGCGCGTTCGCGGGCGTGGCCGGGGCGCGCGCTTTCGGATCGCCGTGGGCCGGGCTGGTCGTCGCGTTGGCCGCCGGGGGCCTGCTGGCCCTCGTGCATGCCTTTGTGTGTGTCACACTCGGGGCGAACCAGATCGTGTCCGGCGTCGCCATCAACCTGATCGCGCTCGGCCTCAGCGGCTACCTCTTCCGGGTGATGTTCGGGGTGACGAGCGAGCCGGTGCGAGTGCAGCCGTTCACTCCGGCGCCGATCCCTGGCCTCAGCCAGATCCCGATCGTCGGCGAGGTGTTGTTCGATCAAATTCCGCTCGTCTACCTTGCCTTGTTGCTCGTGCCCGCGCTCCACTGGCTGTTGTTCCGCACCACCTGGGGCCTGCAAATCCGGGCGGTCGGCGAGCATCCGCGCGCCGCCGACACGGTGGGCATTAACGTCTATCGCATCCGCTACCTGTGCGTCGTCGCCAGTGGGATGCTGGCCGGGGCAGGCGGCACGGTGCTCTCGCTCGGCCAACTCAACTTCTTCATGGAGAACATGACCGGCGGGCGCGGCTTCATTGCGCTGGCCGCCTTGATTTTTGGCCGGTGGAATCCTTGGGGAACGCTGGTCGCCACTCTGCTCTTCGGCCTGGCCGACCCGCTCCAACTCCGCGTCCAGGCGTTCGATCTGCGGATTGTGCCGTTCCATCTCCTGCTCATGCTGCCCTACGTCCTGTCACTGCTGGCGCTGGCCGGTTTCGTCGGGCGGTCCATTGCCCCGGCGGCGAGCGGTCAGCCGTATTTGAAAGATGGAGAGTGAAAAGATTCACTGACCAGGTCGTGATCGTCACTGGCGCCTCGCGCGGCATCGGACGGGCGACGGCGGTCGCCTTCGCGCGCGAGGGGGCAAGGGTCGTCGTCAACTTTCGCAGTGACGAGTCCAGCGCGAAGGCAACGCTGGCGCAGATCGAAGCGGCGGGCGGGCGCGGGTGGTTGAAGCGGGCCGACGTCGGGCAGGCTGCCGAGATCGAGCGGATGGTGGAGGCGGTCGAAAACGAAGTCGGGCCGATCGGCGTCCTGGTCAACAACGCCGCCGCGTTCAACCGCGATCATTTCCTCGACGTGACGCTGGACGAACTGGATCGGGTGTGGGCGACGAACGTGCGGGGGCTGTTCTACCTGAGCCAACTCTGCGCGCGGCGGATGGCCGAGCGGCGGGAGGGCTGTATCATCCACGTCAGTTCCATCGGCGCACGGCTGGCCGTCGCCTCGCGGGCGGCGTATCTCACTAGCAAAGGCGCGGTCGAGAGTCTGACGCGGGCGATGGCGCTCGACCTCGCGCCGTACAACATTCGCGTCAACGCCGTCGTGCCGGGCTTGATCCGCACGGAAGGCCTGTTGGACTCCATGCCCGACCCGGCACGGCAGGCCGCGCTCGAAGCGTACATTCCCGACGGGCGTTTCGGTGAATCCCACGAGGTGGCGGAGGTGATCTTGTTTCTGGCCTCGGACGAGGCCCGCTACGTGAACGGTGCGCTGATCTCAGTGGATGGCGCGATGGGGGCGAGGGAAGCGGGATTTCCGTACAAATGATCGGCGCTCGCCTTCGCAAACGGCGGAAAGAACTGGGCCTCAGCCTGCGCGAACTCGGCGCGCGGACTGAATTGACGGCGGGCTTTCTCAGCCAGGTCGAGAAGGATCAGGCCTCGCCCTCGCTCGCCTCGCTTCAGCGCATCGCCACCGCCCTCGAAGTGCCGATGTTTTATTTTCACGGCAACGCCGCCCGGCCCAGCCCGGTCGTCCGCGCCGCCGAGCGCCGGAAACTCTACTTCCCGGACACGCACATCGTCTACGAACTGCTCACCGCCGACTTCACCCGGCAGATGATGGGCTTTGTGATCCGCATGGAGCCCGGCGCGCGCCGCGTCGCCGCCCGGCTCGCCAGGCCGACCGA
>JACQED010000497.1 GCA_016200785.1 Chloroflexota bacterium | reverse complement strand
TGCTGGCCTTACTCTTCAGGAGCCAACCTTGCCCAATCCCATCCCATCTCAGAATCCCTCGTTCGGCGACATGGACCCCGAGGCCTTTCGCGCCTACGGCAAACAAGTGATAGACTGGATCGCCGATTACCTTTCCCAGCCGGACAAGTATCCCGTGCTGTCGAGGGCGAAGCCGGGCGAAGTGAAGGCGCAACTGCCCGCCGCGCCGCCCGCCGCGCCGGAGGCGATGGGCGCGATCCTGGCCGACTTCGATCGGATCATCATGCCGGGGATCACTCATTGGAATCATCCGGGCTTTTTCGCGTACTTCGCCATCTCCGGATCGATGCCCGGCATCTTGGCCGAAACGCTCATCGCCGCGCTCAACGTGAACGCGATGCTGTGGCGGACGTCGCCGTCGGCCACGGAACTTGAAGAGGTCGTGCTCGACTGGCTGAGGCAAATGGTGGGATTGCCGGACGCCTTCGAGGGCGTGATCGCCGACACGGCCTCGATGGCGGCGGTGCTGGCGATCGCGGCGGCCCGTGAGGCGCTGGGGCTGGGCATCCGCGAGCAAGGCATGGCCGGACGCCCGGAGGTGCCGCGCCTGAGGATGTACTGCTCGGAGCAGGCGCACTCTTCTATCGAAAAGGCCGCCATCCTCGTCGGGCTGGGGCAGGCCGGGGTGCGCAAGATTCCGGTGGACGCCGAATTTCGCATGAGGCCCGAGGCGTTGGCCGAGGCAATCCAGGCCGATCGGCGCGAGGGCTGGCTGCCGTTCTGCGTCGCCGCCACCGTCGGCACGACCTCGACCACCAGCATTGACCCCGTTCCGGCCATCGCGGAGATTTGCGAGCGCGAGAAGTTGTGGCTTCACGTGGATGGCGCGTACGGCGGCAGCGCGGCCATCGTCCCCGAGTTGCGGCACGTGCTGGCCGGTTGCGATCGCGCGGACTCGATCGTCATCAATCCGCACAAGTGGCTGTTCACGCCGATTGACTTCAGCGCGTTCTACATCCGGCGGCCCGACGTATTGAAGCAAGCCTTCAGCCTGATCCCCGAATATCTGCGAACGGCCGAGGGCGACGCCGGCACGGTGAAGAACTACATGGAGTACGGCGTGCAGTTGGGCCGCCGCTTCCGCGCGCGCAAGTTCTGGATGATCGTCCGCACCTTCGGCGCGGAGGGGATGGCGGCGCGCATTCGCGAGCACGTGCGGCTGGCGGGCGAGTTCGCTGGATGGGTTGACGCCTCGCCTGACTTCGAACGCCTGGCCCCGACGCCTTTGAGCACCGTTTGCTTCCGGGCCAGGCCGGCGCAGTCCGCCGGGGCCGACCTCGACCGGCTGAACGAGTCGTTGATGGAAGCAGTGAACGCGACGGGCAAAGTCTTCTTGTCGCACACCAAGTTGAACGGAGTCTATACTCTGCGATTGGCAATCGGGAATATTCGGACGGCCGAGGCGCACGTGGCCGAGGCGTGGGGGTTGTTGCAGGAAAACCTGGAGCGACTAACGAGGTATAATTGAGGCCGAGGCCTCCACTCTACCTGCGAACGTGCGCACTTGAGCTCGGCGGCGGGCAATGGCAATATGACAACGACACCAAAACTGGCGCCAGACAAGTTGATGCGCTACATGCGCTCCGCCAAAGCGCGCTGGGAACGTGAGCGGCACGAAGCGGAGGGGCGCCGAGAACGGGCCTGGGAACTGGCTCGAACGGCAGGGCATCTCCTCAAGGAGCAGTTCGGAGCTACAAGAGTCATCGCATTCGGCTCGCTGGCTCATGGTGCCTGGTTCAGCCGGCGATCAGATATAGACCTGGCGGTTGAGGGAATTCCGCCCCAGGAGTTTTGGCGTGCGTGGTGTGCCCTCGATCATTTGGAGCAACGTTTCGAGATTGATTTGACTGCTCTGGAAAGCGCTCCTGTCCGGTTACGGGAGGAAATCGAGCGGGTGGGAGTCAGCTTGTGATCACTCGCTACCAGACTCTGGCAACGCGTATTCGGGTTGAACTGGATGAGCTTGAGCGCACTCAGACCGCTATAGGGCGTCACTGGGAAAGCGCCATGAAAACGCCTGCCGATCAAGATGCTTACTTCAACTCCGTCGCGTTCAACCTGCATAGTCTTTACACGGGCCTCGAGCGGATATTCGAATTGATCGCGCTGGAGTTGGACGGCGGCGCACTCGGCGGCGAGTCTTGGCACGCCGAACTTCTGCGCCAGATGACACTTGATTTGCCGGACGCGCGCCCCGCCGTACTTGAAAGGGATACCGCCAACCGCTTGGATGAATATCGAAAATTCAGACATCGTGTCAGAAATATCTATGCAACTCAGATAGATCCGTCTCGCATGGAGAGCCTTGTCAAGAAACTACCTGAGATATGGCAACTCGTCAGGCAAGAACTGGAAGCCTTTTCTGCATTTCTGGAGCAGATAGCTCGCGCCGACGAGGAGCTGCCAGATAAGGAGGTCTGATGGCAACTACAAAATGGTCCTTGTTACTCTCCGCCGGCTTAGCCGCCGTCATGTTGTTTTCGATCGTCGGCACCGCACTGGCCAATCCGGTGTGGGGTGATTTCACCACCGACGAGGACAACGAGAACAACTTTTTCTGGGGCGGCGCCGACGGCGACCTCGACGGGACCTACGCCGCCACCCTGCTGTACGGCAAGAACATCGTCAACTTCACTCCGCACCCGGACGAGAAAACCGTGAGACACGGCCTGTCCTGGTTTTCTCCGTTCATCTGCGCCGCCCACGCCGTCTCGCCCATTGAGTTCGATATCTACGTCCCGCGCGGCGAGATGATGCCGGGCGGGAAGCTCACGCTCTACACCTACTGGGTCAGCGCGGGCGATACTTCCTACGTGTATTTGAATGGGAACTATCTCGGCACGCTGGCGCCGACAGGCGATGGGCAGGATGGCGCCACGGTCTTCGACCTGCCGGCGGTGACGGACATCGTCACACCCGGGCGAAACAACCTGGTGCAGGTTGTCCCCTACCCCGGCACCTGCACCGACGTGAAAGGCGGGACGCTTCACCTGATCTCGCCGCGCTCCGCGATCGCCGGCGAGGTATTCGTTGACGCCAATGGGAACGGCGCCCTCGACGAGGGCGAGGTCGGCCTGCCCGGCGCGACCGTCCACTTCTTTGTGGACGGGAAGGACATCAACACGTCGTTGACAACCGGCGACGACGGCACATACGGTCTGGTCCAGGTGGAATGGGGCGACTGGAACGTGACGGTGGACGTGCCGGCCGGCTACGTGCCAACGACACCCACAGCCCGATCGTTCCGGCTGGAGAACGTTGACAAGTTCCTCGGCGTGAATTTCGGTATCGCCACCGCACCGACTCCGACGCCGACTCCCAAGCCGACGAAGAAGCCCAAGTCAACGCCGACGCCGGCGTGATCGGAACCGGACACACATCGCCGAACACACGACCACAGTAGAAGGCTGTGGTCGTTCTTTTTCATCTGCTCGGCGAGTGACAACACCTTTACCACGAAGGCACGAAGGCACAAGGACTTCTTCGTGATGCTTCGTGTCATCGTGGTCAGGCGGAGTCTGAATAGCCCGATCGCTTGCCTGTTTATGCGCGGGTAACCGTTCAGTCCGCCGCCAGACCCTTACCACGAAGGCACGAAGACACGAAGGACACAAAGAAAGCGTCGTGAAACTTGGTGTCTTTGTGTCTTGGTGGTTAAAAAGGGCTGCGTGACCTGAACGTTTACTATGCGCGGTTCTCTGCGAGAATCTCGTCGAGAATGTCCGCCCCGGATCGGCCATCGGAAGCAGCCGCCATCGCGAGGTCGCGGCGGAAAGAGGGGATGAGGCCCTGTCCGGCTGCCCGTTCGACGAGCATCGCCGCCTTCACGCCGTTGGCGATGGCGAAGCGCGGCTCAGGTTGGTTCAGGTCTTCGTGGAAGAAGGCGTAGCTGTTGTACATGCGTTGGCGAAAGAAGCCCGCCTCCAACAGCGTGACGATGCGGCCAGTCTGCGGCTCGCTCAAGTGGCCGAAGCCATACTCGCGCAAGAGGCTCTGGCCGTCCGCCACCTCGCCCACCACCACCCGCGCGTAATCGTCGCGCAGAGTCCACGGCTCCACGCCCAGCGGAGCGGCCTCTGAGAGGAAGACCTCGTCCACACCGCTGGCCAGATTGTCGAGCGCCCGGCGCAGAGCGCCCTTCCAGCGCGAATCGCCGGACGTGCAATCACAGCCGGTGGCCCAGCGACGCAATTGCCCGTGCGGGCAATTCCACGACGTGAACTCTTTGATTTCCACCTGCGCCTCGGGCGGGTGATCGCGCAAATCGCGGACTAGCGTCGTCACCTCATAGCCGACCGCGTGCGCCTCGTAAGACAACAGCCAGCGCAGAAAATGCTCTTCGCCGCGATGGTAGTGGCCGAACGTCTCGCCCTCGGTGGCGATGAGCGTCAGGCGGCCGCCGGTTTTTTTGTGCGGGCCGAGCGTGCCGCGCGCCCAGCGCCCAGCGCCGCCCAGCGCGGGGAGCTCGAAGGCGATTTGATTCGAGAGAAAATCGTCGCGCACGAAAACCGCGATCTGGCGGCCAGCGGTAAGTTTCACCCAGTACGGCCCTCCGCCCCGATCGGCGCCGATCACCTGCTCGCCGCCGAGGATCGTGAATTGAACGCCGCGCGAGGCGAGAATGTCGAGCGTCTCCAGGTCCACCGCCATCTCGGGCAGCCACACGCCTTCGGCCGGCCGGCCAAAGCGATGAGCGAAACTGGCCAGGCCCCAGGCGATCTGGGTGATCTTGTCGCGCTGGCGGGCGAGAGGCAGGATGGTGTGATGCTGGGGCACGGCAATGGCGTTGCCCACACCCCAGCGCTCGCGGTGGGCGCGATCGGCGGCGATGATGGCCGCGAAGGTATCGGGCGATTCGTGCTGCATCCATCGCAGCAGTGTCGCGCCGATGTTGAAGCTCATCAGTTCAAAATTGCCGAGTTCGGCGTTGGGCCTATAGCAGGTGGCGGCGGCTTTTTCGCTGAAGTTTTGGTAAGGCTGTGCGCCGGGTTCCGGGCCGAGGCCGTCCACCACGAACGGATCGCCGCGCGGGGGCTGATAGAAATGACAGTGGACGCAGAAGTGTGTCATCGGTGATGCCCCGGTCGGGGACGTGTCTCGTCGGGAGGTTCGCCGCCGCCGCGTCCATACAGCCGGGTCAGGTCGGTCAGCCGAACCCGCACGCCGTCGGCGAGTTGATCCGAGAGATAGCGCCAGCTCCAGTTGCCGCTGGCGCGGCCCGGCAGATTCATGCGCGCCTCCGGGCCGAGCGAGAGAACGTCCTGCAAGGGAGCGACCGCCATGTTCGCGACAGACGCCCAGGCCAGCCGGATGAGATCCCACGAGACGTCACTGCCATCGCGCCCCGAATAGCGGCGGTAGAAGTCGCGCTCTTTCTGGGATAGCGTTTGATACCAGCCTCGGCTGGTATCGTTGTCGTGCGTGCCGGAGTACGCCACGCAGTTGCGCGGAAAGTTGTGCGGCAGAAACGGGTCGGCGGGATCGCCGGCAAACGCGAACTGAAGCACTTTCATGCCGGGCAGGTTGAAGCGGTCGCGCAGGGCCACCACTTCCGGCGTGATCACGCCCAAATCCTCGGCGATGATCGGCAGGCCCGCGCTGAGCGAAGTCGGAGCATCGCCGAGGGCTGCTCGAATCGCCTCGAAGAAATGCGCGCCCGGCCCCTTGACCCACCGCCCCACCTCGGCGGTGGGCATCCCGGCCGGAACTTCCCAATACGCCTCGAAGCCGCGAAAATGATCCAGCCGCACGATGTCCACCGTCGCCAAAGTCGCGCGCAGTCGATCGATCCACCAATCGTAGCCTCTCTTCTTCAGCCCGTCCCATTGATAAAGGGGATTCCCCCACAACTGGCCGGTCGGCGAAAAATAATCAGGCGGGACGCCGGCCACGTGAGTCGGCTGGCCGCTGGCATCCAGCCTGAATAGAGGCGGCCTGGCCCACACGTCGGCGCTGTCATAAGCGACGAAGATCGGAACGTCGCCGACAATGACGATACCCTTCGCGTTGGCGTATGTCTTGAGCCGCATCCATTGGCGAAAGAATAGGAATTGGCGGAATTTCTGCGAGGCGACGGCGGGCGCGTACTGGCGCGCGGCTTCGGCCATCGCCGCAGGCTCGCGAGTCGCCAACGCCGCATCCCACGTATTCCACACCGCGCCGCCATGTGCTCCCTTGAGCGCCATGAACATCGCAAAGTCGTCGAGCCAGCCGGCTTCGCGCGCGGCGAATGCTTCGAACTCGGCGCGCAGTTCCGGGCCGGCGCCGGCGAATCGCTCGAAGGCTTTGTCCAACAGCCGTTTCTTGTATTCGATGACTGGCCCGAAGTCCACGCGCTCGGCGGGGAAATCTGGCGGGCCTTCGAGGTCGTCGGCGCAAAGCAGACCGTCCTCGATCAATCTGTCGGGGCTGATCAGCAGCGGATTGCCGGCGAAGGCGGAGAAGGATTGGTACGGCGAATCGCTGTAGCCGGTGGGGCCGAGCGGGAGGATTTGCCACAGTCGCTGGCCGCAGACCGCGAGAAATTCAATCCAGCGATAAGCCTCGGGGCCGAGGTCGCCGAGGCCGTACCTTCCGGGCAACGACGTGGGATGCAACAGGATGCCGCTTGCCCGAGGAGTGTTCATATCGCTCTGGGCCGCTCCAGCGTCTTGCCGCGCCCGATGACTTTGCGGGTGAAATGCTCCGCCGACAAATCCGCGCCGAGTGACGCCCCGCGCCCGACGCGCTGGCCGTTGGGGATGTGCGTGTTTTTGCCGACGGTGGTGATGCCGAGACCCTCGGCCTGGGAGTCGATCTGCCCGACGCGGGCATTGTGGCCGATGGAAACCTGTTTGTCTATGATCGCGCGCTCGACGCGCGCCCCGGCTTCGATGTAGGTGTCGGTCAGGATGATCGACTCGCGCACCACGGCCTTCGGCCCGACGTACACCCCCGGCGACAGAACCGATCGCTCGATGCGCGCTCCCGGCGCGACGACACAGCCATCGGTGATCATGCTGTCCTTGATGATCGCGCCCTCTTGAATAAGCACGGGCGGCCGCTCCTCGCTCTTGGTGTGGATCACCCACGTCCGGTCGTTGAGATCGAGGGCCGGCGGATGTTGGAGCAAATCCATGTGCGCCTGCCAGTACGAGTCGATGGTCCCCACGTCCGCCCAATAGCCGTTGTAAGGATACGTGAACACGCGGTAGCCCTCGGCGATCATGCGCGGGATGATGTCTTTGCCGAAGTCGTGCGACGAGTCGCGCTGCCGCGCGTCTTCGAGCAGAAGTTTGTCGAGCACGCGCAGATTGAAGACGTAGATGCCCATCGAGGCCAGCGTGCCGGTCGGCTCTTTCGGCTTTTCGACGAAATGGGTGACGCGATAGTCGGCGTCGGTGGCGAGGATGCCGAAGCGCGAGGCCTCGGACAGCGGTACGCGCAGAGAGCAGACCGTCGCATCGGCCTGTTTCTCGCTGTGAAAGGTCGTCAGCACGTCGTAGTCCATCTCGTAGATATGATCGCCGGAGAGGATCAGCACGAGATCGGGATTGGTGTTCTTGACGAAACTGAAATTTTGCTGGATGGCGTCGGCGGTGCCTTGATACCAGTCGGTGACGTAGCGGCCTTTGTACGGGGGGTAGATCTGCACGCCGCCGGTGAAGCCACGGTCCAAGTCCCACGGCCGGCCGGCGCCGATGTGTTCGTAAAGCGAATGTGGCCGCCACTGCGTCAACAGCATCACGTCGAAGATGCCGGAGTTGACGCAATTCGACAGGGTGAAATCAATAATACGGTATTTGCCGGCGAAGGGCACGGCCGGCTTGGCGCGTTTGACGGTCAGCACGCCCAGCCGTGAGCCTTCACCGCCGGCGAGGATGACGGCGCGGGTTTTCATGGCATATGGCTAATGGCTGAGGGCGAATGGCCGATAGCGAATGGCGCATGGGTGATGGCTCAATCTGGCTTCAAGGATTTGCGGAAAGCGTTTATGGCTTTACCCAGACTTTCGCCTTCGACATATAGATTGTCGAACGCGGCTTGATCAACATAGCGTTCGTCTAACGCCCGAAAGCCGCCGGAGACAACCTCGTAGACTGAACCCACTGCGTTGTCCAAGTACAGATCGAAATGCTTATCGCTTTTCTTGGCCGAGCCTTCAGCGATGTTCAGGGAAATGGAGTTGGCGGCCCGATTGAGTTGTGATGTCAGGCCGTAGTCTTCTTTGCGTGGAAATCGGGCCGTCAGTTTATATGCGATCTTGGCATAGGCGCGAGCCATATGCCAGATCCGCAGACTCTCAAATCTGAATGTCATGGGCAATGTCCTGAACTCTGATGCGAGTCGATCCAGACTTCGTCATCCGCTATCTGCTATCCGCCACAAGCCATCTGCCATCTGCTATCTGCTACCCGCCATCTGCCACCTGCCATCGGCCATCTGCTATCTGCGATACCCCATCGCCTTTCTATATAGCCCCTCGTATTGCTTCGCCGACTTGTCCCACGAGAAGTCGGCCTTCATGCCGCGCTGTTGCAGTTTGCGCCACGATGCGCGATCGGGGTAGAGCGTGAGGGCGCGGGTCAGCGCGGCATACAGAGCATAGGACGAGTATTCGCGGAAGACAAGACCCGTGCCATTCCGACTCGTGGCATCCACGACTGTGTCGGCCAGCCCGCCGGTGGCGCGGACGACCGGCACTGCGCCGTAGCGCAGCGCGATCATCTGGCCGAGGCCGCACGGCTCGTAGCGCGAGGGCATGAGAAAAATATCGGCCCCGCCGTAAATGTGCGTCGCGGCGACGGCGTCGAACTTGAATTGCGCCGCGACTTTGTCGGGATACTCGCCGGCCAGCGCGCCCATCGCCGCGTGATAAACAGGATCGCCGGCGCCGAGCAAGGCAAATTGTACATCCTCTTTTAGAAATTCTCGCAACGCCGGGGCGATGAGATCAAAGCCCTTTTGCCCGTCGAGTCGGGAGACCATGCCGATGAGCGGCGCATCGGGCCGGACGGGGAGACGACACTCCTCTTGCAGAGCGCGTTTGTTTTCGGCGCGGCGCTCTAGCGAGTCAGCGTCGAAGTTCGCCGGCAGATTCGGATCCGCCGCCGGGTTCCAGACGTTGTAATCGATCCCGTTCAGCACACCGCTCAACCGATCGGCGCGATCGGCCAGCAGGCCCTCAAAGCCGCTGCCGTATTCCAGCGTGAGAATCTCGCGGGCGTAGCCGGGGCTGACGGCGTTGATCGCGTCGGCGTACGAAAGGCCGACGGCCATTGGCGACCAGCGCAGGTGTTCGGGCAGGGACAT
>JACQED010000496.1 GCA_016200785.1 Chloroflexota bacterium | reverse complement strand
GTGGGGATCAGGAGGTAAGCGATGTGCGTGCCGGGCACGAGCCAGTAATCAATCGGCACCGCGCCGTTGATCTCGGCGCGGGTCAGCCTCACGTCGCGCGGCGCGCTGCCGTCGGGCGATTGGATGGTGAGCGTCAGCGATGAGCCGGGTTCGCCGCGCATGAGTTCGCTGTGAAGGTCGCCGTTGGCGTCCACCAATGACAGGCCGTCCACTGCCAGAATGCGATCGTGCGGGCGCAGGCCGGCCGCCCGTGCCGGGCCGTCCTCGAACGTCACGATAATACTCACGTATCCCTTCTTCGGATGGCCGGTGACCAGAACGCCGATGCCGCCGTAGGTGTTTTCGCCGGCCATAGCGTTGTTGGTGTCCGCAACGTCCGCCGGCGCCTCGAAACTCGAATGCTCGTCGCCGAGTTCGGCGACCATGTCGTCCATCGCCCGATAAAACTCTTCGTCGCTCTGTCCCGCTGCGATCATCGCTCGATACTTGTCGCCGATGGCCTTCCAATCGTGCTCGTTGAAATCGGGATAGACGTAGTGCGTGTTGACCGCGTCCCACAGTTGTTGAAAGACGCGCAGGCGCCGCTTCTGCGCTGCTGCATCGGGTGTGGCGCTGATCGCCGGCGGCGTGAAGGTCGGCGCGAGGGTGAGGGTGGGAAAAGCCGTCGGCGTCGGCGCGATCGTGGCAGACGGCGACGGCGAGGGGCTGAAGGTGGCTGAGGGGGTCGCGGTCAGCGTGGGGGAGGGCTGTGGCGTCGGCGTGCCGCTCAGCGCCGTCATCACCGTACTGCACGCCAGGCCGGTGAGGGCCACCAATAATAATGAGAGTTTAGTCCATCGGCTCATAAAGATTTAACGCAAAGACGCCAAGAAGCGAGGACGCAAAGAAAAAGATCGCTTTGCGCCTTCGCGCCCTTGCGCCCTTGCGTTAGGAATTTCATCTCTCAAACTGCCAGAGCGGCCTCGCCCCCGCGTCCACCCCGCCGTCCACAGCCAGCACCTGCCCGGTCACCCACGAGGCTTCGTCGGAGACGAGATAGAGCGCGGCGAAAGCCACGTCCTCCGGGCGGCCCGTTCGGGCCGTGGAGCCGGCGACTGGAGCGACGTTCCCATTGGCGAGGGGCGCGCGGATGAGGCCGGGCGCCACGCAGTTCACGCGGATGTTGTCGGGGAAAAATTCGCGGGCGAGATTCAACGTGAGTCCGACGACCCCGCCCTTGCCCGCGCCGTAAGCCGGGTTGCCCTCCTGCCGCACGCTCTCGCTCGCGGCGACGGTGAGGATCGCGCCGCCACCCTGTGATCGGAAGATAGGCCGGGAATGGCGCGCAAGATAGAGGAGGGTAATTAGATGATTGGTAATTGCCCGATTGAAATAGGCGTCGTCCATCTGATCGAATTCGCGCGTCGGCTCGAACTGTCCGCCGGAGTTGCAGACGACGATGTCGAGCCGCCCGAACGTTGCGACGGTCTGCGCGACCGCGCGTTGGACATCGGCTTCGTGCGTCGTGTCACCCCGGCAGGCCAGCGCGCGCCCTCCGCTCTGCTCAATGCGTTCGGCCGTTCCGGCGAGATGGTCGTCGCGCCGGGCCATCAACGCGACCGCCGCGCCCTCTTGCGCGAAGAGCACGGCCATCGCCTGCCCCATGCCGGGGCCAACGCCGCCGATCAGTGCGACCTTGTTTCGTAAACGTCCACCCATAAGCGACTGGAGATTCGAGATTGGCCCCCGGCCACAAGCGATATGCTATATGCGATATGCTATATGCGATACGCTAAATGTCCGTCCCGCCCTGTTCCTTCCACCACGCGACGAGGCGGTTGATGCGGGTGCGCTGAGCCTTGATCCACTTCGCCGGCCCCACCACGGCGCGGCCAGCCCGGCCCTGCTCGTCGGGCAAGCGCCGGAAGGTGCCATCGGCCACCCGGTCGTCGAACCACTTGAGGAAGAGGCGCTCCAATTCGGCGTCGGAGAACTCGCGGCCGGAGTCGTACGTTTCTTTGGCGAGTTGCTCAATGTAGTCGTTCAGTTCGACGATCAGCTTGTCAACCGGTTCCAGTTTGATACCCCAGGCGTACATCGGATCCATCGGCAGTGAACCAAACTCCATCGGCGTCGGACGGCGGGCCATGTGTACCTCCTTCTGTCGCAGTGTGGGGTGATTATAACAGAAACGTCGGCCTGTGCTGTTGTTTGCAATGAGCGGCCTCCCGACTCACATGAGTCGGGCCGCTGCAAGTGCGTTGGATGTCTCTCCGCCTGTTTGAACACGAATGGCACGAATGCCCGAATGTCACGAATGTTTTTGATCAAACCAATTCGTGTTATTCGTCTATTCGTGACATTCGTGATAAAAGGCGACTGGAGGTGAGACTACGGTGAGGCCGCGAAGCCGTAGAAGGCCGGATCGGTCGGCGTCTTGCCGCTGGGGTCGTGAACGTATACCCCGGTGCCGACCTCGGCCCAGTTGAATAGCCACTTCGCGTCGCGCGGCGAAAGATTCACACAGCCATGCGATCGCTTGTAGCCGAACTGATCGTGCCAGTAGGTCGCGTGGAACGAGCGGCCCTCGTCGAAGTACATGATGTTGGGGATGTCTTCGAGATAGTAGTAATCGGACTTGCCTTCCGCGCCGCCCATTTTGTAGTTTGGAAGTTTCTGGTAGATTTTGAAAGTCCCGGGCCGGGTCGGGAAGATGTTGCGCCCGGTGGAGGCCAGCGTGGCGTAGACCAGCTTGTCGGCGTCGTAAGCCACGACCGTCTGCTCGTAGATGTTCACATCGATCCACTTGCCGGTCACGCCGTCCGGCGGCTTCGCCGGCGTCACCACCGCCATCCACTGCTGGACGATCCACTGCTGCGGGCCGACCATGTACCAATACCACTGGCCGACTTTCACCTTGTCGAGAATGATGAACCGGTCGGGCCGATCCACCGGATCGACGTTCGGGTTGACGTCGCAATTGACCGTCCCGTCCTTCTCGACGACGCCGGGCTTGCGGCAGAGCCTGAACCAGCGCAGGACGAAACCAAAGGGCCGCGTCGGCTGTTCGGCGAGCACGATGCCCTCGTATTTCGGCGGTTTGAGGTACAGTTTCAGATCGCCGGCGCGCATGAATTGGCCGGGGTTGATCTGATAGACAGGCTGACCTTCTTTGGCCGCGCCGACCAGGCTGACGAACACGAAGCCCGGCGCGAACCAGCGGATGGGATTCGCCCCGGTCAGCGCATCTTCCGCCGAGGCGAACACCGGCGCGTTCGGCGCGATCACTCTCGCGTAGGCCAGAGTCAGAATAGGCTCATTGGCGTGATCGACTGGCGTGATCTTCAGTTGCGGCACGGTCGCCGGAATTTGAACGGATCCGATGTGGGCGTTGTCGGCGGCGGGGCCGTATTCGGGGCAGAGTTCGGGCGCGCGACTGTAGATGCCGGGAGCGCAAAAGGCGTCGCCCGCGTCCACGTTCGGCGCGGCGTTCAGCACGTCAACCGTCGGAGCGTCGTTCGGCCCTTCGCCCTCGGCAAGCGAGAGGGAGAAAGAAACAGACAGAGAGAGAGAGGTCAGGGCAAGGAACAGAGTCAGGCGACGCAATCGATTCTGCATAAGGAGCAATTATACCCGGATTGGCGGAGGAGAATCTCCGACCTCTAACCTCTCACTTCACACTACGCCGCCACCAACTCCTCTTTCGCCTTCTTTGCCAGCTTGCCGCGCTCCTCGGTTTCGAGAATCTTCTTGCGAATGCGGATTGATTTCGGCGTGACTTCGAGCAATTCGTCCTCGCCGAGATACTCGATGCACTCGTCGAGACTCATCTGGCGCGGCGTGGTCAGCCGCACGGCGATGTCGGCGTTGGACGAGCGGATGTTGGTCAGGTGTTTCTTCTTGCAGATATTGACCGCCAGATCGCCGGGTCGCTGATGCTGGCCGACGACCATCCCCTCGTAAACTTCGACGCCCGGCCCGAT
>JACQED010000476.1 GCA_016200785.1 Chloroflexota bacterium | reverse complement strand
GGCGGCGAAGCCGAAGTCACCGGTCACGTTCGCGGAAGAACGCGAGCATATCCAGATCGCCCGGCGAATGGCCGCACTCGGTAAGCGCAACGGCGGCCTCGGCGCGAAACTGGGTGCCGTGATTGACGACGTGCGCCAGCAGATGCCAGAGTGTGTTCTCGTGCCGAACGCCTTTCGTTGTAGTGTAGCGGACGACGCCGTTCAGCCGGTCGTCGGTGAGGCCGGCGAGATAGCCGCGCATGGCCGCCTCTTCGTCGCGCCAGCGCGAGCGCAGAGACTCGAGCGTCGGGAACTCGCTCGCGGCTGGAAGCGAAGACGGCGAGAGGCCCTCCTGACAGCGCAAGCGCCACACGACTTCGGCGGCGAGCACGTGAACCAGCGCGCCGCGCAGACTCCCGTGACTCAACCGGGCGGGCGCGGTGAACTGCCCGGCGCGCACCTTTTCGGCGGCGCGCAGAACGCGCTCGTTCGCCCAATAGTTGTAATCGTACAATGTGAGGATGTCGGCTTTGTTCATTGGGTCATTCGGTCACTTGAATGTATGGTGGCGGCTCGCGATTGTTCTGGCAAGGCGGCACGGCGAACGGGTGACGCGGGCATTTCACAAAACGGCCTCGAGGGTGGTTATAGATAGTGCGCGACAATTCACGGGCTTAGGGAGAGGAATGGCCTTTCAAAACTACCGCGAGATTTTCCGCGAAGCCCCGTACCGCTGGTTCTGGTCCGGCTTCACCTTTTCGATGCTGGGCGACGCGATGACGCGCGTCGCGCTGACTTGGTTCGTTTATGAGGCAACACACTCGTCCGAGGCGCTGGGCTGGCTGATGGTGTGCTACACCGGGCCGGTGATCGTCGGCGGGCTGATGGCCGGCTCGCTCCTCGATCGCTTCGACCGCCGCGCGGTGATGATCGCCGACAGCCTCATCCGGGGCGTCACGGTCGCGCTCGTGCCCATCCTCCACGTCACCGGCCATCTGGCGCTGTGGCACGTTTATGCCGTGGCGGCGGTCTACGGGCTGTTGATGATGATCTCGCTCGCGGGAGTGCCGTCGCTGATCCCGGCGCTGGTGCCGCGCGAGCGACTTTCCACGGCCAACGCGCTGGAGACGTTGAGTTACATGATCGGCGGCGTGGCGGGGCCGTTGATCGCCGGCTGGCTGATCCCGCGCCTCGGCGCGCCGAATGTGGTGATGGTGGACGCGCTCTCGTACTTCGTCTTTGCCTTCGCCCTGAGGCAGATGCGCCTCACCGACCCACCGCATCCGGCCTCGGCGAAGGAACAACAGGCCCACACAATGGGCGACGCCGCGCGACTCCTGCTCACCAACCCAATCCTCTTCTCGACGACGTTCATGTATATGGCCGCGAACATCGGCGCGGGTTTCGTGTCGGTCTTCCTGCCGTTCCTCTCAGACCAGTGGCTCGGCGGCGGGTCACAGGTCTACGGCTTGTTGTTGGGCGCGATGTCGCTGGGCGAGGTATTGAGCGCGCTCGCCGCCGGATCGATCACTTTCTCTCTTTCGTTGGGGACGCTGATCTGCGCGGCGCTGGCGCTCACCGGTGCATCTCTCGGCCTTCTGCTGATTCCTCTCGGTCTGTGGACTGTTCTGCCCGGCCTGTTTCTGTTCGGCGCATTCAGCTCGCCGCTGACGATCTGGGCGCAGACCTTGAGAATGCAGATCATCCCCGAACGCTTGCGCGGACGGACATTCGCCTTGCTGCGAACATTGATGCAGGCCGGGGGGCCGATCGGCGGCGGGCTGGCGGGAGTGATTCTGCCGGTGATCGGCCTGCCGGCGATGATTGCGCTTTCGGCGACGATGGTCGGCGCGCCGGGGATCATCGGCTATCAGGTCGAGCCGCTGAGGGCCGCCGGCCCGGGCGGATCACCCGAGCAAACTCCGCCGTAAACCGTCTCTCGTCGCGAGCCCGCCGCTCCACCGGCAGAAACGAGGCGCGCAGCGCGGTGGGCGAATATTGCTCCCGCGCCCCCCGCGCCGCCGGACATTCAGGGGATCAGAAGGGCAGTGAGAAAGCACCGGTCACCATCAGGCACAGACAGCCCAGGACGGCGACGTTCAGGAAGAGCATCAAGGCCAGCACGAGTCTCTGTGTGGCGTTCAGGCCGAGAATGAGGCGGTTTCCCCCGACCTCGGCGGTTTCCGATTCGGCCTTTGCCTGATCACCCGGCGGTTCTTCGTCAAACGGCGATGCCGCCTGACTTCGTTCGCGCAAGTTGTCAAACATAGTTTCTCTCCTGCTGTCACCTGATAAGCAATCCGAATTCTCCGTCGAATCTTAGCACGGTTGCGAAGTGTGGGCAAAGGGCTAATGACTCGCCTGTGCGAGTTCGCTGACCAGAAACCATTCACCTTTGCGACGGTCGGAGCCTTTCGGCGCGCGGTCGTAGTACAACTCAAAAATCTGGCCGCCCTCCGACCGCACGCGAAAGTAATCGCGGCCCACGCCCCACGAGCCGCGCACCTCGGCGACCGCTGCGTGTTCGGGCTGCATGTTGTGTGCCATTCGCCCCCGCCGCCCGTACTCGTGCCACTCGCTCAACTTCTCGACGATCTGATACGACGCCCCGCGCCAAGTAAATCGATTCGGGCAGCCGGGCTTCTTCTCCAGCAATGGTGGCCGGTCGAACTCGACCTCGATAGCCTCGCCGATGAATCGGATCGGGCGATACCCCCCCTCTCCCCCCGGGAGAGGGGCCGGGGGTGAGGGCGAGAGCGATGAGGGCCGAAGCCGCACATCCCCGGCCAGCACGCGCCGCGATTCGCCTGAATCGAGTCGCAGGATCAGCGCACCGTCGGCGTCAACATCTTCAGCTACGCCCTCGGTCACACCCGCGCTCGTGTTCACCGTCACTCTCTTGCCCTGGTACGCCAACCTCGCCGCCCACGCCTCATGCAACGACTCGCCGCCGATCTCTTCGTAACGAAGGGTCAAACGCCGGGCCAGCGATGCGAGGAGTGCGACGCGATCCACCGGCCCGCCGCTCGCCTCGGCCAGCGACGTTGCCGGGAATTGGACTTCGCCGGCAGGCCCCGCGTTCACGTTGATCCCGATGCCCAGCACGACGAACGCGATCCGTTCGCCGATCAACGCCGACTCGGCCAGGACGCCGCACACCTTTTTGTGATCGAGCAAGACGTCGTTCGGCCACTTGAGCGATGCGCGCCCTCCGATGATTTTGTCAATGGCCTCCGCCGCCGCGAGGCCGCCGAGCATCGTGATGCGGCCCAACTGCGCCGGGGCAAGATCGGGGCGCAGAATAAACGAGGCGGCCAGGGCCGCGCCGCGAGGCGTCTGCCAACTGCGCCCGGCGCGCCCGCGCCCGGTCACTTGCTCGTCGGCGACGACCAGCGCCCCCTCCGGCGCGCCGCCTTCGGCCATCCGGCGGGCTTCGTCGTTGGTCGAGCCGATGGACTCGAAGAAGCGCAATGGCCGGCCGAAGCGCAATCCGGCCAGGGTGCGTTCGAGATTGGCAAGGGTGAATTCCGACGACTCTGGCACAAATGCTCCCGGCACCGATTGTAACCGCGCCTGTGTCACTGTCAATACATGACTTTCATTCTTTGCCCGGCCTCAGAAGTTTGGTACAATCGAAACGGGAGGCGGCGGTGACACATGGAACATTTATGGACGCCGTGGCGGATGACTTATCTCATGGGTGAGGGCGGCAAACTCGAAGGGTGTATCTTCTGCGATAAACCCGCCGGGGACGACGACGAGAACTTCATCCTGCATCGCGGTCAGCAGTCCTTCATCATGCTCAACCTGTATCCGTACAACAACGGCCACTTGATGATTGCGCCGTACGCGCATGAGCCGAGCATCGAGTCGCTCGACGCCGCGACGCTTGCCGAAATGATGGCGCTGAGCCAGCGCAGTCTGCGCCTCCTGCGGCGGGCCTACGACCCGCAGGCCTTCAACCTCGGCTTGAACATCGGAGCGGCGGCGGGCGCGGGCGTGGCCGATCACGTTCACCTGCACATCGTTCCGCGTTGGGCGGGCGACACGAGTTTCATGTCCACCCTGGCCGAGACGCGCGTCATCCCCGAATGGGTGGGGCGGACGTATGAGAGGTTGAAGGCGATATGGCCGGAGGTGGAATAGGGGATAGGGGTGAGGGGTCAGGAGCCAATTCATGACAAGCAACGGAAAAACCCCGACCGACGTCGTGATTCTCTCCGGCGCGCGGACGCCCATCGGCAGGTTCAACGGCGCGTTGGCAGGCGTTGACGCGCCGCACCTCGGCGGAGTCGCGATCAAGGCCGCCGTCGAACGGGCAGGGATCGATCCCGCCGAGATCGAAGAAGTGCTGATGGGTCAGGTCGTCGCCGCCGGGTCGGGGCAAGCGCCGGGCCGCCGCGCGGCGATCTACGCCGGCCTGCCGGCCGAGGTGGGCGCGTCGTCGGTGAACAAGGCTTGCGGCTCAGGCCTCAAGGCGGTGATGTTCGCCGCGCAGGCCATCCGCGCTGGCGATGCCGATCTCATTGTGGCCGGCGGCATGGAGAACATGAGCGCCGCGCCTTATCTCGTGCGGGCACGGCAGGGTTTCAAGTTCGGCCATCAGCAATTGGAAGACAGCGTAATCGTAGATGGGCTGTGGTGCTCGTTCGAGAATTGGATCATGGGAAACGCCGCCGAGTTCATCGCCGACGAGTACGAAGTCACCCGCGCGCAGATGGACGAGTTCGCGCTGGCGAGTCATCAGAAGGCGATCGCCGCGATGGAGGCTTGCAGGTTCAAGGTGGAGATTGCGCCTGTTGAAATTGCAGGGGGGCAGCCCCGCGAGCGGGGCCTACGGTCGGGCGAGGGCAAGGGGGCGGGGGAGAAAGTGACGGTGATTGAGACGGATGAAGGCCCACGCCGTGATACGTCAATTGACGCGCTCTCGCGGTTGAAGCCGGCATTCAAGAAAGACGGGAAGGTGACGGCAGGCAATGCGCCGGGGTTGAACGACGGCGGGGCGGCGGTCGTCGTCGCCAGCCGGCGCAAGGCAGAGCAAATCGGCAAAGCGCCGCTCGCGCGAATCGTCGGGTACGCGCAGGCCGCGGTCGAGCCGAAGTGGCTGTTCATCGCGCCCGCCCGCGCCATTCCCAAATTGCTCGACAAGATCGGCTGGACGCTCAAGGACGTCGACTTGATCGAGATCAACGAAGCCTTTGCCGCGCAGGTGTTGGCCGATGGGCGCGCGCTGATGGACAGGGGCTGGGATTGGGGCAAGGTCAACGTGAACGGCGGCGCGATCGCGCTCGGTCACCCCGTCGGCGCGAGCGGCGCGCGGGTGCTGGTCACGTTGATGCACGCGCTCAAGGATCGCGGCCTCAAGCGCGGCATCGCCACGCTGTGCCTCGGCGGCGGCGAGGCCGTGGCGCTGGCCGTTGAACTTGAATAGAAGTCGGATTCAACGCAAAGGCGCAAAGTCGCAAAGACGCAAAGAAACAGGCGATCCCTTGCGCCTTTGCGCCCTGGCGTCTTTGCGTTAATTCAGGGAGAGTCATGGACATCGCAGACATCAAAACAATCGGAGTCGTCGGCTGTGGGCTGATGGGCTCGGGCATCGTCGAGACGTGCGCGCGCGCCGGGTACAGGGTGATCGTGCGCGAGGTCAACGACGAATTGCTGAAGAAAGGATTGGGCCGAGTCGAGGGATCGCTGGCGAAGGCCGTTCAACGCAAGAAGGTGACCCAGGCCGACACGGACGAAGCGCGCGCCCGGATCAAAGGCACGCTGACTCTCGAAGACTTCGCGCCGTGTGACCTCGTGGTCGAGGCCGCGATAGAGAACATGGCTGAGAAGAAAGCCGTCTTTGCCGCGC
>JACQED010000483.1 GCA_016200785.1 Chloroflexota bacterium | reverse complement strand
GTTCTTTTGTTCGTCGCGCTGGCCTGCGGCACTGGAGGCGGCGGAGGGGCAGCATCGCCCGCGACCGAGGCCGCCCAGACGGTGGGCGCGATCCTCACCGCCAGCGCCGCCGCGCCAGTCGCCGGCGCTCCCACGAATCCGCCTGCCCCGACCAGCTCCGGCGGAGGCGCCGCGCCGACATCCGAACCCGGCCAGCCGACTCAGCCGGCCGCGCCTCCCAAGCCGACCGACACCGCCGGGCCGACGAACACGCCCAACCCTACGGGGTGCAGTGACAACGCCGCGTTCGTCGCCGACGTAACCGTGCCCGACAACACCGTGTTCCTACCGGGGACGGCCTTCACCAAAACCTGGCGGCTGAAGAACTCCGGCTCGTGCAAGTGGAACGGCTCGTACTCACTCGCCTTCGTCGCCGACAACGCGATGGGCGGCCCGGCGACGGTTTCCATTGTCGGCGAGGTCACGCCCGGTTCCAACTACGACGTGTCGGCAAACTTCGTTGCGCCGACCACGCCCGGCACGTACAAGGGCGTGTTGCAGATGCGGAATGGGAGCGGGGCCTTCTTCGGCACAAAGCCCTACATCCAGATCGTCGTCGCCGCGCCGACGGCCACTAACACGGTCGCGCCGACCGCCACCCTGACGAGCACCTTCGCGCCCTCCACGGCGACCTTCACGCCGTCGCCCACTCCGCCCGGATCAATCGCAGGCGACTACGCCGGCAACTGGTACAACAACGATCCGGGAACCGGCGGCGTCACTCAGATCGTCGTCGCCGCCGCTTCGTCCAGCCAGATCACCGCGCACGCCTGGGGCCGCTGTCACCCGACCGACTGCGATTGGGGAACCGGCTCCGGGGCGATCGCCGGTTATTCGGTGACGATCAACAACTTCCCCGGCGCGCCCGGCAATATCATCACGCTGACTCTGCCCTCGCCCGGCGCGCTTCACGCCGTCGTGACGAGCAGCAGCACGTTCAACTACGACTTCCACATCGGCCCGATCGCCAACGACTGGGTGGGCACGTGGACCAACACAAACGCCGGCACGAGCAACATCACGAAAATCGTCATCAGCAGTTCGGGCGGCCAACTCACCGTGCATCCGTATGGCAAATGCACGCCGCAGGACTGCGACTGGGGCTCGAACACTTATGCGTATGCCAACCCGCTTACCGCGTCCGGCATGCCCCACAACATCGTGCTGACCTTTGTGAGAGCTAACGAACTCACGGTGGTGGATAGCACCGTGGGGCTTACCGAGAACTTCAACCGGTAACCCGGTCACCTTGCGTCCGCGCGCCCTCTGTCCTACAATAAGACCGTGCCGACTCATCTGCTGGCCTTAGACGCGAACACTTCGTTCGCCACGATGATCAAACAGGTGCTGGAAGACCAGGGCGATTACCGCGTCTCGGTCGCGGCCAGCGCCGCCGAGGGCATCGAACTCGCCGCGCGCATCCCGTTCGATCTGGCGATCGTGGATATGGGCTTGCCCGACGTGAGTGGCGCGGATGCGATTCGCGGCCTGCGCGCCACCCGCCCCAGCCTCGCTATCATCGCCATCCCCTTTGACACCGACAGCACAGACCCTGTCTTCCGCAGTCTGGACGCGCAGGGCTTCCTGACCAAACCCTTCTTCATCCCCGACCTCGCCGATATCGTCGAAGAAGCGTTGGCTCAGCCGGTCGGCGGAGTCGCCCCGCCGCCGCGCCAGAAGACCGCGATCAAAACTGCTCCGGAGACTCCCGCGTCCGCGCCTCTGCCCGCGCGGAAGGGCGAGGATCGTGGAAGGGGACTCGGCGCGCCGACCGTCCCGCGAAGCGCGTCGAGTCCGCGCCACGCGCCGCCTCGCTCGTCGACGCCCGAACCTGCGCGCGCCCGTCCGGCCGAGCCTACGCCGCCGTGGCTCGAAGACGTCAGCCGCGCCGCGCAGTATCTCACCACGCTTACCTTGCAGACCGCCGCCGCCGCCACTTTGCTCACTCGCGGCCCGCGCGTGATCGCCTATGCCGGCCAGTTCCCGAAAGAAGAAGCCGAAGAACTCGCGCGCCTCGTTGACGAGAACTGGACGAGGGACGGCGGGTCGGGCACGCTGATGCGCTTCATCAAACTCTCGGCCACCGGCTCCGATTATCTCCTTTACGCGACAGCGGCGACGAGCGACATCGTGCTGGCGATGGCCTTTCAGGCGGAAACGCCCGTCAGCATGATTCGTCAGCAAGCGCGCAAAATCGCCGAATCACTTTTACAGCCGCCGGCGACTCTATCTGTCTCGGAGCCACAGCCCGCCGTCGCGGGCGCGCTGCCAACGGCCTCGACCGTCGCTTCGCCGTCAACCATCATCGAGCCACGGTCGGCTGTCGCAGCCACGTCTCCAGCGGCCTCAATCGTCGCTCCCCCGCTCTCCGGCGGAGCGAGCACCCCTGCGGCCCAGTCCACTCTCAGGCCTGAGTCATCGGCTTCCCCCGGGCCGTCGGCCGCCACGACCGGCGCTCCCGAGCTCTCGCCCGAGCTTTCGTACGAATGGGTGAAGCCCATCTCGGAACCGAAAGTTTCATCGCCGGCCCCGGCGCCGTCTCCGGCTTTGCCGCCCGAGATGGTGGTGGGCGTCGGTTTGCAGTTGCCGGCCGAGAGCGCGCCCCCCGGCCTCGCGCGCACGCCCCACGGTCTTTACAACCTCACCTACACAATTGTGTGGTTGCCCAAGTTGCCCAAGACCCGATTGATCGGCGACATCACCGTGCGCCTCAACGAATGGATTCGCAATATCGCGCTGGCGTACGACTGGCGCGTCGAGCGGCTGGAAGTGCGCGCGGACTGCATCGTGCTGGTCGCCATGTGCCCTCCGGCCACTGCGCCCGAGCGCGTGGTGAACATCCTCAAGCGTTCAACCTCGGAACGGGTCTTCGCCGAGTTCCCGCGTCCGGCGGCCGATCATCCGGCGCGCGATTTCTGGGCGCCGGGCTACTTGCTCCTCGGCGCGGGCCAAACACTCACGCCTCAGCAGGTCGGCGATTACATTGCTTATACGCGGCGCGAGCAGGGATTGAATCGATAATTGCCCGAAAAATCAAAAATCCTCTATCTCATTGACGGCCACGCCCTCGCGTACCGCACGTATTTCGCGTTGACCGCCGCCGGCGGCAGTGACAGCGCCTCGCGCTGGGTGACACGATCGGGCGAGCCGACTGCTGGAACGTATGGCTTCGTCGCCGTCCTGTTTCGCATCGTCGAGCAAGATCAGCCCGACTACCTCGCCGTCAGTTTCGACGTGGGCCGCACCTTCCGCGACGATCTCTTCGCGGACTACAAAGGCACGCGGGCCAAGATGCCCGACGACCTGGCCGCGCAGATCGAGCGTATCCGCGAAGTCGTGCAGGCGTTCAACATTCCGGTGCTGGAGGCCGAAGGCTACGAGGCCGACGACGTTTTGGGCACGGTCGCAAAGCGCGCCGCCGCCGGGGGCGTGAAAGTCGTGATCGTCACCGGCGACCGCGACCTGCTGCAATTGGCCGACAAGCGCATCCGCATCCAACTCGCCGGGCACAAACTCTCCGAGGCGGTGTTGTACGGGCCGGACGAAGTGAAAGATAAGTACGGCCTCACGCCCCAGCAATACATTGACTTCAAGGCTCTGGTCGGCGACAAGTCCGACAACATCCCCGGCGTGGCCGGCGTCGGCGAAAAGACGGCCACCGAATTGCTTCAGCAGTACGGCACACTCGACAAGATTTACAAGAACCTCGACAAGATACCGGCGCGCTTCAAGAGCAAACTCGAAGCCGGAAAACAGAACGCTTACCTCTCAAAGCAGTTGGCGACGATCGTCACCGACGTTGACCTCCCTTTCGACCTCTCGGCTTGCGCCGCGCCGAGGCTGAAAGGTCTGCCTCTCAACTACGATCGTGAGAGAGTAGCCGAACTATTCCGCGTCCTCGAATTTCGATCTTTGCTCACGCGGCTGCCGAAAGCCGACGACGAACTCCCAGCCCCCTCTCAGACTGTGGGCGCGCAACTCAACTTGTTCGGCGACGGCGCGAGTCGCGCCGATGCTGACGATCTCTCCCACGCCGCCGCGGCCCTGCGCCCCACCGGCCCAACGCAAGCGATCATCGTCAACACCCTCGACTCCCTCTCGTCACTCGCCGCCGCCCTCGCCTCCGCGCCGGCCATCGCCTTCGACGTCGAGACCACCCACACCGACCCGATGCGCGCCGAACTCGTCGGGGTCGCGCTGGCAGTGCGAGAGGGAGAGGGGTATTACGCGCCAATCGGGCACAGGGCAGAGGCCGGAGGTCAGAAGTCAGAGGTCGGAGTCCGACCTCCGACCTCCGACCTCCAACTTCCGCTCACGGTTGTTCTCGACGCTCTGCGGCCAGTCCTCTCCGACCCCGCAAAGCCCAAATACGCCCACAACGCGAAGTACGATTACATCGTTTTGAAACGCGTCGGGCTGGAGGTCGGGCCGTTGGCGTTTGACACGATGCTGGCTGAGTGGCTGTGCGATCCGTCCTCGCGCAACCTC
>JACQED010000482.1 GCA_016200785.1 Chloroflexota bacterium | reverse complement strand
GGCGCGTCGCCAGCCGTTCCCGGTTGAGGTCGATCAGCATGTCGTTCAAAGGATGGCCCTCGTCGAGATCGACCTCGCGATACGTCAGGACCACCAGGATTGGAAGTTTGGCGGCGCGGCCCCGGCGCGCCAGGTGGCGCAACATCAACAGCGATCCGCCGTCGGCCCAGTGCGCGTCCTCCACCGTCAATAGAATTGGGGCGTTTGCCGTTAGAGCGACGCACAGCGCAGTCACGCTTTCAAATAGCCTCTGCCTTTCGGCCTGCGGGTTGAGGCGCGGGTTGGGCGGCACATCGGGAAAGCGGGCGCGCAAAGCGGGAACGAGCGTAATGAGATCGGCAAGGACGAGCGCCGGCAGAGCGACGGTTTTTCCCTCGCCCTCGAGCGCACCCTGAATCATTTGGGCGACGGGGCCGTACGGCGCGCCGCCCTCGGCGTAACATTCGCCGGCCAGCGCCAGCGCGCCGGACACTTCGGCGAAGGTGGCGATCTCGCGCACGAGGCGCGTCTTGCCGATGCCCGGCTCGCCGCTGACGAGCAACAACTGCGCCTCGCCGGATGCGGCGCGATGCCATATCGCCTTCGCCTGGGCTAGCTCGCGCTCGCGGCCCATCAGGCGGCCGAGCACCAGCCGCTCGAGCGCGGTGATGGGACTCAGCGGCGAGACGGTCGCCCCGCTCCTCAGCTCTTCCGCGATGCGCTCCAGCGCATCGCTCACCTGCGCCGCGGCGGTCGGACGGTCGCCGGGCCGCTTGCTCAACAATCGCACGATCAGCGCGTCGAGCGCGGGCGGGATGCCAGAGTTGTAGGTGCCGGGCGGCACAACGGGCGCGTGCAGGTGTTGTGAGATAACGGCCAGCGGATCGTCGGCGGTGAAGGGCAGGCGGCCGGCCGTTAATTCGTACAGCATCACGCCGAGCGCGTACAGGTCGGCGCGACCGTCGAAGGGCTGGCCCAGGGCGAGTTCCGGCGCGAGGTAGAACACCGTCCCGACGATCGTCCCTTCGGCGGTGAGGCGCGAGGAGAGCGATCGTGCCAGGCCGAAGTCCATCAGCTTGACCCTCACCCCCGGCCCCTCTCCCGATGGGAGCGGCGAGAGGACGACATTCTCAGGCTTGAGGTCGCGATGGACGATGGCGCGCGTGTGGGCGTGCTCGAGCGCGGCGCACACTTCGCGGGCGACAGCCAGAACCTCGTCGAGTGTCTGCGGTCTGCGGCCAAAGAGCGACTCGCCCTCGACGAGTTCCATGACGATGAATGGGATGAGACCTGACGGGTCTGTGAGACCCGTCAGGTCTAAGGGAGCTTCGCCCGCATCATAGATGGTGACAATGTTGGGATGATTAAGCTGCGCGGCGGCGCGGGCCTCGTTGAGCAACCGCGAGCGGCCCTCGGCGGTGAGCCGCGAGCCGCTCAGGACTTTGACGGCAACGGAACGATCGAGGAGAGTGTCGTGAGCGCGATACACGACGCCCATGCCGCCGCGGCCCAGTTCTGCGTCGAGACGATAGCGGTCGTTCAGGAGAGTGCCGATCATCGCGCCTCTGCGCAAGCGGGTCCGAGGGGAAACGTACTGGCGGGCAACTGTGGAATTACAGGCGTCGCACGGCGACGAGGGTCACATCGTCGAAGGGCATGGCCTCGCCGGTGAACTCGTGGATCGCCTGCGCCAGCGCCGTCACCAGGTCTGCCGCCGATGCGTCGTGATGGTCGAGGACGAAGCGCCGGAGGCGTTCATCGCCGAATCGATCCCCGTGCGCGTCAATAGCGTCGGTGACGCCGTCGGTATACATCAAGATAAGATCGCCCGCGCTCAATTGCGCCGAGTGTTGTTTGTAGGGCGCCGCCTCGAAGACACCCAGCGCCATGCCGGTGCGTTCGAGCCCGGTCAGTTCACCCGTAGCCGCGCGATACCACAGCGGCGGGTTGTGACCGCCGTTGACGTAGATCACCTCGCCCGACTCCGAATCGATTTGCGCGTAGAACATGGTGACGAACATGCCGTTGGCGGAGTCGGCAAAGATCAATCGGTTCGCGTGGGAGATGCCGTCCACCGGCCAAACGTTGTTGGTGACGCTGGCCCGGACGATGCTTCGACTCAGCGCCATGAACAGCGCGGCCGCCATGCCTTTGTCGCTGACATCCGCGATCACGAGGCTCCACTGACCGCCCCCCAAAGGGATGAAATCGTAAAAATCGCCGGCGACTTCGCGCGCCGGCCGCCAGTGCCCGGCGAACTCCCAGCCGGCGATGGTCGGCGTTTCGCGCGGCAGAAGGCTGGCCTGCATGTCGCGCGCCAGTTGCAGTTCGCGCTCCAGCCGGCCCTTGTCAACCGCCACTTGATAGAGTCGGGCGTTTTCAATCGCCACCGCCGCGCTGGAAGCAATGGCGGTCAGCAATTCAAGATCGGCCTGCTTGAAGATGCCCGCCCTGATCCGGCTGTCAACGTACACCACGCCGAGTACCATGCCTTTGATTTGCAGGGGCACGCACAGGACGGAACGCAGGCCCAATAGCATCACACTGGCGCGGCTCTTGAGCGAATCGTCGCTCTGCGCATCGCTCGTCAGGACGGGTTGGCCTTCGCGCGCCACGCGATCCACCAGCCCACGCGAAATCTGAAACTCCGGCGCCTCGATCGTTCGCTGATCCATGCCGCGCGCCGCGCGGAAGCCCAATGCGCCGCCGGCGTCGGGCAACATCAAAAAGCCGCGCTCAGCCCGCGTGGCGGCGATCACTTCATCCATGACGCGATTCAGAACTTCGTCGAGGTCGAGGGATGAATTGAAGGCTTGCGAAACGCGGTACAGGAGCGCGAGACGCTCAGCCCCTTGAAGACTTTCACTCAGCGGTTCGGTCACAGCCACCTCACCATCGAAAGTGTATAGCAAAACGCATGCGCGCGCCAAAATCCAAACACAAAAATCCCCCGCGACGGCGAGGGCTTTTTTTCGCTACTTCAAGTCCTCTTGGGTCAACCCCAGGTCTTTCAAAATGCGCCGGAACGTGCCTTTGGGGATCGGGTTGCTTCTATGATTGGGGATTGTGGTGCGGCGACGCGTCTTGGGACTCCACCAGATTTCGTGGCTGCCCTTCGCTTGACTATACAGTTCATAGCCCAGGCGGCGCAACTTGCGCGTCAGTTCCCGATAGGTCATGCAGGCTCGGCCTGCGGAATCAGCCAACGAATCCGGCTCGGAGTAGCATCAGCATGTTCGGGCATAAACTCCAAATCCTGCTCGACGGACAATTCGTAGATCGCTTCCGCGACCGAGCGCAGATT
>JACQED010000494.1 GCA_016200785.1 Chloroflexota bacterium | reverse complement strand
TATAGCGCAGCGGCGGAATGGGCCGCGCGCATCGCCGCCGAGGTGGGCAAGCGCGGCCTGCCGCCGCACACTCTGCTCAACGTGAATGTGCCGGCGCTGCCGTTGAGAAAATCAAAGGCGCACAGATCACGCGGCAGGGATTGCGCGACTATCGCGACGAACTGGTGAGGCGGCTTGACCCGCGCGGCGTGCCGTATTACTGGATCGGCGGCGAAGCGCCGACGGGTGTGCTGGAGGAGGGGACGGACTTTGGGGCGCTCGGCGAGAGCTACGTTTCGGTCACGCCGCTGCAACTCGATCTGACGGCGATGGAATTAGGGGAAGAACTGAAGAAGTGGGATTTTGCGGGAGGGTGAATTCTCTACTTATGTTTCTCGCGCATTTGCCGGTAGGTTCTCACAATCGTGCTATCGGCCAGGGCTTGCTCGAGCTTTGTCAGCCAGTCGAGCAGGTAACCGTCGTCGAGTTCGTCGCCCTGCCGCGAAATGACGCTCGCGGCATCGCCGGCGTCGCGTTCACGCGTAGAAATCAATTTGAGGATGATCAAGTCCTCGGGCGAGCAGACACGGCCAATCTTGCCCGGCGCAAGTTCGACCGCGCGCCCACGGCTGACGGCGACTTCGTCGAACTCAGTATCAGCCAGCGCGAAATCAATTCGGACGCCGGCCGGATCGCGGACGAAGAGAATTCCATTGAAACGGAGCGCCGCATCCGGGTCGGCGTGGAGCGGCGTGCAGTCGGGAAGCAGAACATCCAACAGCCTCCGGCGCGAGTCCCGGTCCAGCAATACCTTCAGGTCCACGTCCCGCGTCAGGCGCGCTCTGCCCCAGACGCCAACAGCAATTCCCCCGATGGCGATAGATGGAATACCGGCGTGATCCAGTCGCCCTTGCATCGCAATCAGTGCGTCGAGTAATCCTTCCATGCCGTTTAGCCTCAATTGATCCAGCCTGCGCAGCCGATCTTGCAGTTCGGCAAGGCGCGCCAGCCGCTCGTCGCCCTCGCGGGCTTCAGCCTCCCGGAGCCAGGGTTCGAACTCGGCCCGGAGCGCAAGATACTCCCGGACGCTCTCGTGAATCGGCATACTTCGCAGCAGCCGGACTTCTTCTTCTTCGATTGCGTCCCAGCCATCACGCAAACTGCTCAACGGTCGCATCTTGAACTCCCGGCGGCAATTATACTCCGGCTCCGGGGTGCGCGCTTCCGCTGTCCTTGATAGCCTTTCGCCCGAATGGTATAATGCGGGCCGTTCGAGTTTGGCAATCGCCCCCGTAGCTCAGTGGATAGAGCACTTGGTTGCGGACCAAGGGGTCAGGTGTTCGAGTCACCTCGGGGGCGCCATCGTTCCCTGATGGGCAATAGGGCTACAAGCGGGAAGGTGAATCACCCCCTTCCCGTTTTGCGTTTAATCGGCACGGATGAGGAGCGCACAAGCACACTACTGCTTGACTCCGAGCGTACTATAGAATACCATCTCAGATATGTTGAACGGCGCGCAGGCGATTGTTGAAATGCTGAAGGCGTACGGTGTGAAGTATGTCTTCGGCGTGCCCGGCGACACTTCCGTTGCCTTCTACGATGCGTTGTACGAGGCGCGGGGCGAGATCACGCATGTCATGGCGCGCGACGAGCGCGGGGCGTCGTTCATGGCCGATGTTTACGCGCGGCTCAGCAATCGCCCCGGCGTCTGCGACGCGCCGAGCGGCGGGGGCGCGACCTACCTCATCCCCGGACTCGCCGAAGCCAATGCCTCCTCCATCCCGCTCATCGCCTTGACCACCGACATCCCGCTGGCCTTCGCAGGGCGGAACGTCCTCACCGAACTCAATCAAGATCAATTGTTCGCGGCGGTGACGAAGTGGCGCGCGACTCTTACCCGCGCCGACCGCGTTCCCGAAGTTTTCCGCAAAGCCTTTCGCCTCGCGACGACCGGGCGGCCCGGCGTGACTCAGATCACGATTCCCGAAGACGTGCTCGACGAGCCGATTGAGAACCCTGACTTCCGCGCCGAAACCGCCTGCCGCGAGTTTCCCGCGTATCGGACCGCGCCTGACGCGGCGGCGGTGGCCGAGGCTGCCGATGTTCTCTTGCGCGCCAAACGCCCGCTGGCGGTGGCGGGCGGCGGCGCGGCGAGCTCAGGCGCGTGGGACGAACTCACGCAACTGGCCGACATGCTGAGCATCCCGGTCGGCACATCAATCAACGGGCAGGGAAGCATTGACGAGATGCACCGGTTCAGCATCGGCGTGGTGGGCGGAAACGGCGCGCGGCCATACGCGAATGAAGTCCTGGCCGCCGCCGACCTCGTGATGTTCGTCGGCTGCAAGGCCGACTCGGTGACGACGCTCAACTGGACTCTGCCGGCGGGCGACGGCTCGGTCACGATCATTCAGATTGACGTTGACCCCGGCGAGATCGGCAACACGTATCCCGTCGCCGCCGGCGTCGTGGCCGATGCGCGCCTCGCATTGCAAGCCCTCGTCGCCGAAGTCAAGAGCCGGTTGGCGCCGATGGGCGGCGCGGCCTCGCGCGAGCCGTGGGCCGACTTCGCCGGACTGCGCTCGGCGTGGTGGGCAGAGCAAGAGAGCAAGCTGCGATCGGACGCACGCCCGATCAAGCCCCAGCGTGTGATGCGCGCCCTGCGCGAACTGCTTCCGCCGAACAGCGTCATCGTCGCCGACCCCGGCACGGGCACGCCGTTCACCTCCGCGTTCTACAGCAGTCCGGCCGGGCGGCACGTGATCATCCCGCGCGGCCACGGCGGACTCGGCTACGCCATCCCCGGCGTGGTCGGCGCGAAACTGGCGCGGCCCGACGCTCCGGTGATTGGCATCGTGGGCGATGGAAGTTTCGGTATGGCGTGCGGCGATCTCGAAACGATCGCGCGCCTCAAGCTTCCCGTCGTGCTGGTCCAATTCAACAACTCCGAATTCGGCTGGATCAAAGAACTCCAGCATCTCTATCGGGGCAGTCGTTATCTATCGGTGGACTTCACGCGCGATACCGACTATGCCGCGATCGCGCAGGGCTTCGGCGTGCAAGGTCTGAGAGTAGAAGACCCTGCCGATCTCCTGCCCGCGCTGAGGTCCGCGCTGGACAG
>JACQED010000493.1 GCA_016200785.1 Chloroflexota bacterium | reverse complement strand
GGTGAAGAGCAGGAAGCGTCCCCCCACCGCCGGCCTCACCCCCGGCCCCTCTCCTAAAAGAAGAGGGGAGCGAGCCGGGCGAAAGACATCAGTGTCTATCGGACACACCAGTGTCCGCACGCGCGGCGCGACGGCGGGGAAGCGGCGGCGGATTTCATCCGCGGTGTGCGGACTGAGGGCCAAAACGATGGAGGTCGCTTCGAGAACGCGCGCCTCCTGTCGCCGCAATCTCGGCCAGTCGCGGCCCTGGCGCAGTCTGCGCGCCCACTCGTCGCCGGCCGAGACCCGCGCTTCGATCTCCTCGTCGTACACCGTCGCCACCCACGCGAGGAACGGGCGGCGGCTCACCGCAAACGGCAGGCCGGTATGCGCACTGCCCGCGACCAGCACCCGCACCTCAGCCGATAGTTCACGGCGCGCGGCGATCAGCGGCGTGTAGTAGTTCAACCACTGCGGCAGGGGCCACAACGGAATAGCGAGGCCGTTCAAGCCGTCGCGCATCTCGCGGCGCGGCAGTGGGTGGCGAACTAAGTAGCGTGCCAGCGACCGCAGGCCGTCGGTCGGCACCGACTCGGCGTCGGTGTATATCAGCGTCGGCGCGTGGCCCCAGCGGCGAAGGAGGCCATCCACCGCTTTCACCATCGTCGGCACCCCACCGAGGCCGATTGGCTCGATCGTCAATATCGCGCTACGCGCCACCGCTCGCCTTCTCTCCGGCCCAGTAAATATCGCCGGCCACCGCGGGATTATGAATGAGGCCGACTTTCGTGAGCGCGGTCAGATTTGCCAACATGGGTGGAATCTTATATAATGCTCAGTATTCGTGAAAAGGACTATTGAGTCGAAATGGAACAGAAACCGTATAAAACAATCACTATCAAAGACGCCGCGCAACGCCTGGGCGTCCACCCGCAAACCATTCGCGGCTGGGAAGAGCGCGGGCTAATTCATCTCGTTCGTCTACCCGGAAGCGGCTACCGGCGGGTGCTAGAGTCCGAAGTTGACCGGATGAGCACCATTATGGGCGGCGCGCCGGTTACTCGGCGGGGAGTTCGCGTCGTTCCTCCGCCTCGGGGCGATGCCTCGTCGCTATCAGTTGCTCGACAACTAGCCGAGGCGATCCGCGCTGAACTTGCGCTGGCCCCAATCCACGAATCGCTGGATGAAACCATGAGTCGCTTGCGGGGCCGGTCATGGTCGTCGTAGATACCGATGTGCTGTTGCTGGAATTCGCGTTCCACCGCGATCCGCGAGCACAGCCAAGCCGCGACTTTCTCGGTGTTGTCCGGGACCGGCAACCCGCCACGACCGTCTACAACTTGATGGAATTGCTCGGCCATTTGTCGTTCAACCTATCACCGGATCGGCTGGAAGCCTGGCCCGAATGGCTGCAACGCGCCTTCAATCTTTCGATCCTGTGGCCGGAAGCCGGTGGCGCAGGGGTGTCGGATGAGTTTTTCGAAGCCGAGATTTTCCTGCGGCCTCTGGCAAAAATGCGCGCCCACCGGATGGCCTTTCTCGATTCGCTCGTTCTCGGCGTGGCCGAATCGGCCCCGGATGTTACTGCCTTCGTTACCTGGAACGCCCGTCACTTCAAGGACAAATCCCCGCTACCGGTCCTCACGCCCGAAGAATATCTCGCATCGGGAGAGCCCTGAGGCTCATCGTGAGGCTGTACGGATCTCCATCCATCCCCGCGTGTAGCCCACCTGTTGCGCGATCATATCCACCGCCCGCGCCCAACCGAGCGGCAGCCAATCGCGCCAGCCGCGCGGTGACAGCCGGACCAGCCGCCAACCGTCGCCCCACAGCGGATACAGGACGCCGATCTGCACGAACAGTCCAAGCCACGCGCGCAGCATTCGCGGAAGTGAGAGAGGCATTTTTTGAAAGCGAAAGAGCAGATACGCGCTGCCGCGCCCGCGCCCGCGCCGCTGGCTCCAGAAGCCGCGCCAGGTGGCCGGGACGACGTGCGGCGCATCAATCGTCGCGTCGTAGCCTTTGCGGAACCGGGCGCGCATCCGCTGGCCGAAGACCGCGTCCTCACCCGACGCGCCGGGGAATTCTTCCGGGAAGCCGCCAACGGCGAGCGCCGCCTCGCGGCGGCAGGAATAGCCCTCGCTCCATTCCGAGTTTTCGGGATCGCTGTACTGCATCAGGTGCATCAGGTGGACATAGCGTGGATAAAGATAATCCGTGTTGCTGACGCGCGAGTTGACGACGAGATAATCACAACCGGCCTCGTAGTGCGGCAGGATACGCCGGATGAAATCGCTCGGCAGGCGCACGTCGGCGTTGAGGATAATGGCAATCTCCCCGCGCGCCTCGCGCAGGCCGACGTTGCGCGCCGCCGCCACGCCCCGGTTCCGCGGCCGGCGCACGAGGCGAACCGGGGCCGATGCCCGCCGCGCAAAGTCTTCCACGATCTGCGTCGTCGCGTCGGTCGAGGCGTCGTCCACCACGACGATTTCTTTCGCCGGATAATCAACCGCCGCCGCCGCCGCCAGCGTCGGCACGATGTCTTCGGCTTCGTTGTAGGTGGGGACGATGATGGAAACGAGGGGCGAATCGAGCATAGATATTTAGAGCAACGGAGAGCGGGGCTTGGTGCCATTAAGATTGCGGTAATGCTCGGCCAGTTCGGCGTGATAGGCCGACCACGTGTATCGGCTGAGGTATTCTCGCGCCGATTGGCCCATGGCGCGGCGCTCGGCGGGGTGCTCGTAGAGATACAGCAGTTTGGCCGCCAATGCTTCGGCGTCGCGGATGGGCACGACGAACCCGTCCACGCCGTCGCGCACCGTCGCGCCGACGTTTTCGGTGATGATCACCGGCAGGCCGCAGGCCGCGGCTTCGTAGACGACCATGCCAAAGCCGTCTTGCAAAGAAGGCAGGACGAAGACGGAGGCGTTGTGGTAATACGCCGGGAGTTTCTCGTGCGGCACGAAGCGCACGTGCCGAAACAGTCCTGCGTACTTCGGCAAGAAAGCATTCGCGTCAGCCGAGACGTTGCCCACGAACAGCAGTTCACTGCGAGGCAGGTTCAAACGGCGCCACGCTTCGAGCAAATATGGCAGACCCTTTTGCAGGCTAAGCGCGCCGACGTAGATCACGCGAAAGACGCCGTCGTCGCGCGGCGCGTCGGGCGGCGTGAAGCGGCCGGGGTCGAAGCCGAGATGCACGCGGACGAGTTTCGATTCCGGCACACCCTCGCGCACCATCGTGCGCCACACGTAATCGGACGGCACCATCACGTAGTCGGCTTCGACGAACTCTTGTACCTGCTTGCGGAGCAACCAGCGATGGCTGGAGGGGAGCCGCCAGCCCCACCGGGCATACTCGTCCTCGAGCAGACGATCCACGTAGGCGGGATGCCCAGAGGAGCGTTCGACGATTACGGTGGCCTTGAGGCGTTTGGCTTTGCGCAAGCTGTAGAGGCCGTAGTTGTTGAAGACGTGAAAACACTCGCACTCGTCCACCCAGCGGCGCGCCAGCAGGTCGTACAGGTTGTCGCCAATTAAGAACGACCAGTAGTCCGCCCCCGGAATCGGGATCGCGCGCATGCCGATCGCCAGCGCCGCCGGTAGTTTGATCTGGCGCGTGAGACGCAGGTCGAGGCCGGCCTCGGTTCCGTCGAAGACCGTCGTGATGAAGCGTTTTAGATAGCCGGCCGCCTGCGCGCCGCGCGCCAGGTGATAGGCGTGAAACGGTCCGCCGGAGGAGACGATGACGCGGAGCAATTCAAAGGCAGAAGGCCGAGGGATGAAGAGACAGCCAATTCATCCTTTCGCCTTCATCCTTCAGCCCATTAGAACAGCGTATAGATCAGCGGCCCGATGCCGCTGCTCGAAGCGAAGACGAGCAGGAGACCGAAGACCAACAGCACCGCAACCATCGGGATAAGCCACCAGCGTTTGTTGCGCCAGAGGAAGCCGAACAACTCACCGACGATGCCGGCGTTGCTGAACATGTTGCGGATGAATTGCATAAAAGACTCCTACTTCTTTTTCACCACGAATTTTTCCATCACCAGCATGTCAATGTC
>JACQED010000053.1 GCA_016200785.1 Chloroflexota bacterium | reverse complement strand
GTTCGAAGCCCCTTGGGGTCAGCCGGGTCGGGCAAATCCGGCTAAAACCTTGATTTCGACTCGGTTGTTTGATTTGCGCTCAGCATAAAAAGGCGACTCCGATGCGATTCCGTATCTCGTTCATGTTTCTTATCGCCGCGCTGTTGGCCTGCGCGCTCCCAACTCCCGCCCCGCCGCCGTCGGCGGGCGAGAGCGATTTGCAGACCCGCGTAGCGGGCACGCTCATGGCGCTCACGCCGCGCCCCAGCCTCACGCCAAACGCCGGGACGCCTCCCTCCGGCCTTATCGTCACTGCGCCGCCGATCGCGTCGGTTCCGGGTATCCTCCCGCGCCCGATCTACTTTATCGCGAATCGCATCGGGAGCGATCAGGTGTGGCGCGTCGAGACCGATGCCAAAACGCTGACGCAGATCACGAAGGAAGAGAAACCCGTCACCGATTTCGACGTGTCGCCTTCTGATGGGACGCTGGCCTACGTCGCCGACAATCAGTTGATCCTGGCCGACCGGAGCGGAGGCAAGCGCCACGTCTTGATCGCCGGCCCGGCGCTCCCGCCCACACCCGACAATTCGTATTGGTCACAGCAAGTGTCCAACCCCGCGTGGTCGCCCGACGGGACGAGGCTGGCCTACGCCTACAACGGCATCGGCGTCGTCACGCCGTCCACCGGCGCGATCGCGATTCTGATCGCCAACGTCATCCCGCCCGCCGACAAGCCGGGCGACATCCGGCTCTATCGCCCAAGCCTCTGGTCGCCGGATGGAACGAAACTGCTGACCGAAGTGTCACTTTACGAACTGGGCACACTCGTGATTCTGCCGGCAGGGGGCGGGTCGCCCCTCAACACGAGCATCCCCGAAGGGCCGGTATGCTGTCAACCCGTATGGAGCAACGACAACAGCGCGATCTTTCTCGCCAACGACTCAGTCGGGCTGATCACGTCGGGACTGTGGAAGATTGACGCGAAGACCGGCGCCGGCGCGACGTTGATCCAAGGCTCGGCCGGCGGCGCGTTTACCTTCGTCGGCTGGCCCAAGCAAGCGCCGGATGGCCGCCTGCTCTATTTCTTCAGCCAGTCGGCGGCGATGCCTCAGAATGGTTATTGGCCTACGGCGATGTACATCTCGGCCGCCGACGGCGTGACTGGCCGAACGCAACTCCGCACCGATAGTTACATCGTCGGCGAGGCGCTGTGGTCGCCCGACGCGGCGACGGCCGTGATCGGCGACATCTCGGCGTTGGCCGGCAGCGCCCCGTTTCCGTGGAACGGCCCATTGCGCCTGTTGAAAACTGACAACAGCCCGGCGATTACGCTCGCCGACTCCGGGCGCAATCTTCGCTGGGGAAAATGACACTGTGAAAAGTCAGTCTCGACTTTCTCGCTTCGCCCCGCTGATTCTCATCGCAGGCGATTTGCTCGTCCTGCTTCTCTTCATCTTCGCCGGTCAGCGCGAGCACGATTTGACCGACCCGGTACATCCGATCCTCGGCGTATTGTTGACCACCGGCGAATTTGCTGTCGCCTGGCTCGTGGCTGGATGGCTTCTCGGCGCATTGCCGAAAATGGGGGGCGAACCCGAAGATCGCCCCTACGGCGTTAGGTCGTTGCTTGGCCGATCGCTGAACGCGTGGCTCGTCGCCGCGCCGCAAGGTGTGCTGATACGCGCGTTCTTCCTCAAGCGCGCCGTGATCCCCACCGTGTTCCTCGGCGTCACCCTCGGACTCGGCGGGATGTTCCTGCTCGGCTGGCGGTTGGTCTTTGCGCTGGCCTGGGGGAGGGTGGTACAACAACGGATCAGAGAAACAAACGGATAATCCGTTGCATTTTCAAATCCGATGTTGTTCCCAACATTCGAGGTAAATCTGCTCGTGCGCCTCGGCCATGCGGCGGTGTGAGAAACAGCGAATCATCCGCTCGCGGCCGGCGCGGCCCATCGCTCTGCGCCGCCCCTCGTCTTCGAGCAGACTCGCGATGGCGGCGGCGAAAGCCTCCACGTTCCCCAGTTCGGGCAGGAGGCCGGTCTCGCCGTCGGCCACCACTTCGGTGACGGGAGGGATGCGGCTCGCGATCACCGGCACTTCCATGCTCATCGCTTCGGCGAATACCAAGCCGAACCCCTCGCGATAGGTCGGCAGAACAAACAAGTCCATCACGGCAAGAGCGCGTACGGCCTCCGGCAGTTGGCCGGTGAACACGACGCGGCCGCCGAGGCCGAGGCTCTGCGCTTGCGCGGTGAGCGCCGGGCGCAGAGGCCCTTCGCCCACGATTAGACATTGCGCGTCGGGGAAACGCGGGGCGATGCGGGCCATCGCGTCGACGAGATGCTCGATGCCTTTATCGGGCACGAGACGCGCCACCGTGCCAATGACGCGCCCGGTCGAAGCGAGGCCGAGTTCGGCGCGGATTTCCAATCTCTTGTCTCTCAATCTCTGCGGGTTGTATTTCTCCGGGTCCACCCCCATATTCACGACGCGAATCTTCTCCGGCGGCGCGATGCCAAAGGCAAGGCCGCGGTCGCGCACCGCGTCGCTGTCCACGATGATCAGATCGCACAATTGCGCGCCGAGTCTTTCGAAAAAAGCGTACAGGTTCTGCCGCCACTTCGGCAATTGCGCGTGAAAGGGGAAGGCGTGCGCGGTGTAAAGGACGACCGGCACGCCGGCCAGCCGCGCTGCCAGCCGCCCGATCATCCCCGCCTTCGCGTTCTGCGAGCGAACGAGGTCGAAGCCCTCGGCGCGAATGAAGCCATAGAGGCGGAAAATCGAAGCGATGTCGGCCCACGGCGCAATCGTTCGCGCCATCGGGATGACGACGACTTCGAAGCCGCGCTCGCGCAGTTCGTCGAAATACGCGCGGCTGTACGCGCCGGGATCGTCCGAGCAGGCCATCACGACACGGTGGCCGCGCGCGCGCAAGTGCTCGGCGATGGGCAGGACGAACTGGAATTGCGCGCTGGAGTCGGTGGTGACTTCGAGGATTTTCATTCGGCGTTGGCGGCCAGCCGGGCGAGCCGCCTGCGAAAGCGCCAGTAACTCGAGGGCGTGGGCGAATACCACAGCCGGCTTTCGAGATCGCTGCGCTGCGTGGTCTGAAGTCTTCCGGCCAGCGCCTGCTCGACCGCCTGAACCGTCAGCGGCGCGCCGGCCAGATACTGCTTGGCGACGAGGGTGCGCGGTGTGTCGGAACGTGGATCGATCTCAATCGCCGTCTGTGCGACAATCGATCCGGTATCGACGCCGGTATCGACAAGATGAACGGTCACACCGGCCAGTTCCGGCCGGCCCTCGTAAACCGCCCAGAAGGCGCCGTGCGCGCCCCGATAGCGCGGTGTGATGCCGGCATGAATATTGAGAAAGCAGGGGGCTTTGGCAAGGACAGCGGCCTTG
>JACQED010000469.1 GCA_016200785.1 Chloroflexota bacterium | reverse complement strand
GTGATGGACGTGGTGCTCATGGGCCGCGTGAAGGAGATCGGCTGGCTGAGGCGGCCCGGTCGCGGCGATCGCGACGCCGCGCGTGAGGCGCTTGATCAAGTGGGCCTGAGCCATCTTATTTCGCGCCCCATCGGCGATCTCTCCGGCGGCCAGCAACAGCGCGTCTGTATTGCCCGCGCGCTCGCCCAACGCGCCGACGTGCGGTTGCTCGACGAGCCGTTCGGCGGCGTGGACGTGGAGGCGCAGACTTCGATGTTCGAGATTCTCGACGACCTGCGCGGGCGCAGTGTGACGGTGCTGATCTCGACGCACGATCTCGAAATGGCGACGACGCGCTTCGACCGTCTGATCCTCTTGAACCGCCGCATCATCGCCGACGGCCCAGCCGAGTCGGTGCTCACGCCGGAACGCCTCGCCGCCGCCTATGGTGGCCGCCTCACCTTCTGGCAAAACGGCCGGGCGGTGACGGTGACGGCGGATGATTGCTGTCCGTGAAAGGTGTGTCGCGTGACGGGTGACGCGTGGCGATTGTTCGTCACTCGTCACCCGCCACCTGTCACTTCCGATGCTGTCCTTCCTCTTCGAGCCCCTCCACTATTCCTTCATGCTCCGCGGCATGGCCGCCGCCGTGATGGTGGGCGTCGTGTGCGCCGTGGTCGGATCGTTCGTCGTGCTGCGCGGCATGGCTTTCTTCGGCGACGCGCTGGCGCACGCGATCCTGCCCGGCGTCGCCGTCGCCTATTTGATCGGCGGGACGGGCGGGCCGTTGTTCTGGGGCGCGCTCGGCGCGGCCGTCGTCACCGCGTTGAGCATCGGCGCGATCACGCGCAAAGGGCAACTGCGCGAAGACACGGCCATCGGCGTGATCTTCGCGGGCGCGTTCGCGCTCGGCATCGCGCTGATCAGCACCATCCGCAGTTACAGCGTTGACCTGGCGCACATTCTCTTCGGCAACATTCTGGCGATTACCGATCGCGACCTTCTGCTCATCGCCGCTTTTGGCGCGTTGGCGCTGCTGATCGTTGCCGCGTTCTACAAAGAGTTCGTGGTGATCTCGTTCGACCCGGTTCACGCCGCCACCCTGCGCCTGCCAGCCGAGCCACTGCGCTACCTTCTGCTAGTGCTGGTCGCCATCACGGTTGTCGTGTCACTGCAAGCCGTGGGGGCAGGCTTGATGACCGCCATGCTCATCACGCCCGCCGCCGCGGGCTATCTGCTCGCCAAGCGCCTTTCACGAATGATGATGATCGCCGCCCTCATCGGCGCGGGATCGGGCGTGGCCGGCCTTTATCTCTCGTACTACGTTTCCATCGCCTCCGGCGCGGCGATCGTGCTGGTCACCACAGTTTGCTTCGGGGTGGCGTGGCTGGCGAGCCGCTTCCGTGCATAATCAAATCATGCCATTGTGCGCCGCTCAATCATCTAATCACGGTTTCCCGCATCGCCTCAACTCATATCAATCGAACCCTTCCTCAGCGAAGCGCTCGAACCCTCGTTCGGCACTGTCCGGGTACTTGACTCGAATGGAATGTAAAAGAAACCGCCGCCGCTGGCTGACCTTCGGGCGTGTCACCACGCTTTTGCTCACGGTGAGCCTCGGCAGTCACGCCGCCGAGTCTCAACCCATCCTGCCGGTCGTCGCGGATTGGAGTCACTTGCTGGCCGCCTCGGCACGGATCGGGTGACCGTCTTGATCTTTGTGGTTGCCGGCGTCACCAAGAAATGAAGCGCCTGCTCGCGTCATGCGCCGCCCTCGCGCTTCTCTTCGCTATCGCAACACCGGCTTTTGCCCACGCCGTCCTCATCCGATCCAGCCCGGCCCCGAACGCCGCGCTCGCAATGCCGCCCGCGCAGGTCGAACTCTGGCTGACTGAGCCGGTCGAGGCGGCCTTCACTCAGATCAAAGTCCTCGACACTTCGGGGGCGCGGGTTGACGATGGCGCGACCCGAGTCGATCCGGGCGACCCGGCGCACGTGACTGTTGGACTGCGCTCAATGGGCGACGGTGTGTATACCGTTTCGTGGAAGGCCTTGTCGTCGGTAGATGGGCATGTCACCCTCGGCGCGTTCCCGTTCGCCGTTGGCAAGTTCGATCGAGCCGCCCTAGCAGCGGCAGGCGCGGCGAGCGCGGAAACGAGTGCGGCTAATCTGAGCGAGGTCATCCCGCGCTGGCTGATGCTCCTCGGCGCGGCGATGGTCGTCGGCGGCTACGTCTTCTCGGCGTATGTCTGGCGTCCCGCCTGGGGACAAATCGTCTACCGGGAACCAGATCGCGCCATCGAACTCTTTCACTCGATCGAACGGGCCGGCATGGCCCTCAACATTGGCGGAAATCTGGGGATGCTTTTATGGAATGCGAGTGTCGCAGGCAGTCTGACCCTCACCAGGGCAATCTTCGATCCCGCGCTCGGCAACTTGCTGTTCGGGACGCGCTTCGGCCTCCTGTGGTTG
>JACQED010000480.1 GCA_016200785.1 Chloroflexota bacterium | reverse complement strand
TTCACTACCGGCCTGAAAGTCTCGCTCGTCAGCGGGCGCGATGTGATCGCTTCCGCCTCTACGCGCCTGTCGCAGGCCGCGCCCGGCGATCTGATCTACGGTGTCATCGCCGCCAGCCCGTCCGCGTTCAACATCCTTTCGCAAGTGGATCCCGTCGGCGGACAAGGCTACGTCGCCGACCTCACGGTGGCCGACCTTCCACCGATCGCGCAGGCCTGGAAATCGCTCGACGTGCTCGTGATCTCGGACAGCGACACGGGCGTGCTCACCCCCGAACAGCGTCAAGCCGTGGCTGGCTGGGTCACGGGAGGCGGACGATTGATCGTCGCCGGCGGGCCGGGCTGGCAAAAGACGACGGCCGGCATCGCCAATCTTTTGCCGCTTCACGTCACCGGCACACTGACCATCAGCTCGCTTGACGACCTCGTCACCTATACTCGCGGATCGGATCGGATTGACGGCTCCGCGATCGTCGCCGTCGGCGGGCCGGTTGTGGGATCGAGCGTCGCGCTGGCCGCCTCGCAGGGCGGCACGCCGCTCATCGTCACGCGAAACGCCGGGTTCGGACAAGTCGCGTTCCTCGCGTTCGATCCGGCGCTGGCCCCGCTCCGCAACTGGGACGGAGCGGAAGGGCTGTATCGCAACTTGTTGTCGGCGGCCAGGCCCCGACCGGGCTGGGCCGGCGGCTTCCGCAACTGGTATAGCGCCTCCGAAGCGCTCAACGCGATCCCCGGACTCGAGCTGCCCAACGCTCTGCAGTTGTGCGGCTTTATGGCGATCTATGTCCTCATCGTCGGCCCGGCAAACTTCCTCGTTCTCCATCGCCTGAAGCGGCGCGAACTCGCGTGGGTGACGATCCCGGCGGTCATCGCTGTCTTCAGCGGACTGGCCTACCTCGGCGGCTACCAATTGCGCGGCACGCAGGCGACGTTGCATCGCCTCGCCGTCGTGCAAGTGTCGCCGGACTCCGATCGCGCGCAAGTGGATATGCTGGTCGGCCTCTTCTCGCCGCGCCGCACCGAGTACGATCTTGAAATCGGCGGCGAGTCACTCACGCGGCCTCTGCCATCCGACAACAACGGCTCGGTGAATGCCGGCGGCGCGACCCTGGAGCAAGAAGGCGTGACGCGGGTGAACAATCTGCGAGCCGAGATCGGCGCGGTGGAGTCGTTCGTCGCGCAAGGACAAATCTCCGCGCCGCGCTTCGACGCGGCGTTGACCCTCAACGTGCAGGGAAACCTCGCGACGCTCGATGGCAAGGTGACGAACCAGAGCAATCTGAAATTGACCGACGCCGTGCTATTGGCGCCCGGCGTCGTTCAACGGCTAGGCGACGTCGCGCCGGGCCAGGTCGTCGTGGTGAACATGTCGTTCTCCGGCCGGGCTGTGCCCGCCGCGCAGGGCAACCAGACGCTCGTTTTGCCTGCCGGCTCGGCGGCCAACCCTGCGGGCGGCTCGACCAGTTACTACAACGGCTACGACACGACGATTGACGACGTGCTCGGCTCGACCACCTACTACGGCGATCGGAAACTCTACCGCAAGTATTCATTGCTGTCCGCGCTCATAGATCAGTACAGCGGGGCGGGGCGGGGCAGTGGCGTGTTCCTCGTCGGCTGGACCGAGGCCGCGCCGCTGCGCGCGGAGATCCTCAACCGCGCCTTCAGGCCGGTGGATGCCACCGTCTACATCGTCGAACTTCACCCTCAGGTTGTCGTCAGCGCCGGCAAGGTGCTGATACCGCCCGGATTGATGAGTTGGTCCGTCATCGATCCCGGTCAGCAGGGGTCGGTTACGCCCTACGACATTTACGCCTATCAGGGCCACTTCTCGATCCGCTTTGCGCCCAGCCAGCCGATCGACTTCAAGCGCGTGAACTCGCTCACGCTTCACCTGGCCGCCTATGGCGCGACCGGAACGGCGACGGGCCTTGAGCTCGATCTGTGGGATTACCGGAAAGGCGAGTGGATCGAACAGCAGAAATTGACCTGGGGCAATATCACCATCGCCGAGCCTGAACGCTTCGTCGGGCCGAACGGGGAGATTCAAGTTCAGGTCGGCAATCCGTCGTCTTTGAATTCGATCAGCATAGAGGCAGTGGACTTTACGCTGGTGGTGGATCGATAAATGGCCGCGATCATCGAGACCCGAAACCTGACCAAACGCTACGGCAAGCTCAACGCCGTCGAGGACGTGACGCTGACGGTGGAAGCGGGCGCCATCTACGGCTTCGTCGGGCCGAACGGCGCGGGCAAGACGACGACGATGCGCATTCTCACCACGCTGCTCCAGCCGACTTCCGGCCACGCCTGGGTCGCCGGGCGTTCGGTCACGCAAGACCCGCGCGGCGTGCGCCGGGCGATTGGGTATATGCCCGACTTCTTCGGCGTCTACGACGATATGAAGGTCTGGGAATATCTTGACTTCTTCGCCGCCTGCTACGAGGTGCCCGAAGCCCAGCGCGTCGGGTTGGTGAACGACTTGCTCGAACTGGTTGACCTGGCGCACCGCAAGGATGATTTCGTGGACACACTCTCGCGTGGCATGCAACAACGCCTTTGCCTCGCCCGGACGCTGGCGCACGATCCGCAAGTGTTGATCCTCGACGAGCCGGCCTCCGGCCTCGATCCCCGCGCCCGCGTCGAAATACGCGAACTGCTCGTGGAACTCTCGCGCCTCGGCAAGACGATATTCTTCTCTACGCACATCTTGGCCGACGTGGCCGAGATTTGCACCGAGATCGGGATCGTCGAAGCCGGGCGCCTTGTCGCCCACGGCACGCCGGAAGATATGCAACGCCGCCTGATCCCGCATCGCCGCATCAACATCACGCTATTGGGCCGCGTCGAGGAAGCTAAGCAGGCTTTGCAGGCGACCGGCCTGGTCACCAAAGTCGAGGAACCCGGGAACGGCGCGAACGGCGACGGCGGGCGCATCACCCTGCACGTGGATTTCACCGGCGACGATACGGGCGTCGCCGATCTGCTCAGCAAACTGGTGACTCTGGGCATTCCCGTAGTGCATCTCAGCGAAGATACGCGCGATCTCGAAGAAGTGTTCATGCGCGCGACGAAGGGTATTGTGTCGTAATGACCGAATCCACCGCTCCCAGCGCCGCCCCCAAACGCTTGGGCACTCTGCGCGAACGCCTGCTCGCCAACCCGGTGACGTTGAAAGAGCTGCGCGGGCGGATGCGCGGGACGCGCGCCTTCGTCGTGCTCACGGTCTATCTCGTGCTGATGAGCGGCTTCGCTTCGCTGTTGTACTTTGCCTACGCGGCCTCGACCAACGTCACCAGCGGCCCGCAAGGGCAGATCGTCGGCAAGATCGTCTTCGGCGGGATCGTCGGCATCGAACTCTTCCTCGTGTGCTTCATCTCTCCGGCCTTCACGGCCGGCGCGATCAGCGGCGAGCGCGAGCGCCGGACATACGATCTGCTGCGCACAACGCTCCTGCCCGCTCGCTCGCTGGTGACGGGCAAGCTCACCTCGGCCGCCTCATTCATCATCCTTCTGCTGTTGGCCGCCATCCCATTGCAAAGCCTGGCCTTCCTGCTCGGCGGGGTCGCCCCGGAGGAAGTGCTGATCGCGCAGGGCATCCTGATCACAACCGCGCTGGCGTTTGGCACCGTGGGAGTTTTCTTCTCGGCCCTCATGCGCCGAACGCTCGGCGCAAGCGTGCTGACCTATACCTTCGCTCTGCTCTCGACGCTCGGCTTGCCGCTGCTCTTGCTCACCCTCGTCCCGATCACGAGCGTTTTCTACTACAACTCGCCCGAACCGCTCGTCGAGGCCTTGCTGATTTACGGCGGCGGCTTCCTCGTCGCCATCAATCCTATCGCCACGGCGGTCGCCACCGAAGTGATTCTGGTGCAAGAGCACACCGCCTTTTACTTCACCATCCCGCTCAACAACGGCGTCACCATTCCGCTCATCTCGCCCTGGTTGATCTACATTCCGTTCTATCTCCTATTAAGTGCCGTCCTGTTGATCTTGAGTATCGCCATCGTCCGGAGAGTGGAAAAATGATCGCTTCCGCGCCACTCAATCAGATCAACCGCAACCTCGATCTGTGGCTCCTCCGCCTGCGATTCCGCGATGCCGTGCAGTGGGGCGTGCGAGGGTTGAGCGCAGGATTGGCGGCCGGCCTCGGCTTTGCGCTGATGGCCCGCCTGAAGCCTCTCTTCACGGTTTCTGAATTGATCAACGTGTGCGCCGGCTTCGCCGTCGGCGGATTGCTCCTGTTCGTCTTCACCGCGTGGGTTTGGCCCCGATCCAAGTTCAACGCGGCTCAATATTTCGATCGCGTCTTTGGCCTCAAAGAGCGCACCAGCACGGCCCTCGAAATCGGCGCGGGAAAAGTAACCGCGCCCGACTGGTTGGTCGAGCGACAACTCCGCGATGCCCTTTCAGTCGCCGAGGAGGTTGACCCCGGCGACGGGCTTCCCATCCACATCCCGCGCGTCGAATGGCTGCTCGCGCTCGTCCTGCTGGCCTCCATTGCCGCCTCGCTCGCCGTTCCAAATCCGCAAGACCCGGTGTTGGCGCAACAGCGCGCGGTCGAGGCCGCGATCAAACAGGCAGTTCAACAGATTGAAACCACACGGCGAAACGTGCAGAACAATCCGGCGTTGACCGACGATCAGAAGAAAGATATTGCCCAGCCGCTCGAAGAGGCACAGCGGCAGCTTCAGCAGGGCAACCTGACGCGGGAGCAGGCCGTCGCCGTATTGACTCAGAGCGAGCGGCAACTCCAGCAACTCAGCGACCCGACCGCGCAGGCGCAGTCTCAAGCGTTGCAGAACGCCGGCCAGGGTCTGCAGAACAACGCGACGACCGAGCAGTTGGGCAAGGACCTCGCCAGCGGCGACCTGCAAGCGGCGGCGCGTGACCTGGCGAATCTCGACGTGTCCAAACTCAGCCAGACCGAGCAGCAGAATCTCGCCAACGAACTTCAACAAGCGGCCAATGCGGTGCAAGCGACGAATCAGCAATTGGCGTCCCAACTTCAACAGGCCGCGAACGCGCTTCGGAGCGGAAATACGCAGGCCGCACAGCAAGCTCTCAATCAGGCGTCGCAGACTCTCTCGCAGACCGCCCAGCAACTCGCGCAATCGCAGGCCGCCTCGGCCGCCGCCGGTCAGGTCGGGCAAAGCCGACAGACCGTGGCGCGCGCGGGACAAGCGCAGCCGGGAGCAGGGGGGCAGGGCCAGCAAGGACAACAGGGCGCAGGCGGGCAAGGCCAGGGTCAGCAGGGTCAAGGTTCGAGTCAAACACAGGGTCAGGGTCCAGGCGGAGGCGGGGCGGGTCGCGGCGAGGGCAACGGTCAGTCGCAGGGCAGTCAGGCTGGAAATCAATCGTCGAACGACAACGGCCCCGGCGACGGCGGTCAACGCGGCTACGAGCCGATCTACGCGCCGTCGCGCCTCGGCGGCAGTGGCGGGCCGGAGGTGCATTTGCCCGGCACGGGCGATCCGAACGATCAGGTTGTCGGGCAGGGCAACACGAGTCCGCAGAACGCCGGCAACGTGACCGTTCCGTACAATCAGGTCTTCGGCGAATACAATCAGGCGGCGCACGACGCGATCCGCACGGGCAATGTGCCGATCGGGTTGCGGCCTGTCGTGAGAGACTACTTCAGTTCGTTACAGCCGTAGCACAGGTCAAATACAAACATGGAACCTCACGCAAAGCCGCAAAGTCGCCAAGTTTTCTCTTTGCGTCTTGGCGTCTTGGCGCGAGTATCTCCTTCAGGTAAATTCCTATGCCTAGTGATCTTTCGACAGAGCAATTCCGCGAACTCGCGACAAAAATTGAGAACGAAATCGGGAAAGTAATCGTCGGCCAAAAGGAGGTCGTCCGGCACGTTTTGGTTGCCGTGCTGGCCGGCGGCCACGTTCTGCTCGAAGGCGTGCCGGGCCTCGGCAAGACGATGCTCATCCGCACGTTGGGCGAGGTTCTCGATCTCAAGTTCTCGCGCATCCAGTTCACGCCCGACCTGATGCCGGCGGACATCGTCGGCACCGACATCCTCGAAGACGCGAGCGATGGTCGGCGCGAGTTTCGCTTTCAACCCGGCCCGGTCTTCGCCAACCTGGTGCTGGCCGACGAAGTGAACCGCGCCACGCCCAAGACTCAATCGGCGCTTCTCGAAGCGATGCAGGAGCGCACGGTGACGGTCGCCAAGCGCTCCTACAAGCTCGACCCGCCGTTCTTCGTCCTTGCCACTCAGAACCCGATTGAAATGGAAGGCACTTATCCCCTGCCCGAAGCGCAACTCGACCGCTTCCTCTTCAAGGTCAACGTGGACTTTCCATCCTCGCCAGAACTGGTGGAGATTCTCTCGCGCACCACCGGCAAAGACATGCCCGCCATAAAGAAGGTCGCCGACGGCGCGACGATCGTGAGGATGGGCGAACTTGCCCGGCAAGTCCCGGTCGCCTCGCACGTCAGCGATTACGTTGCCCGCCTGATCGTCGCCACTCATCCTGATAACGAGACCTCCACTCATCTCGTCAAGCAATACGTGCGCTACGGCTCCTCCCCGCGCGGCGCGCAAGCCCTGATCCTCGGCGGCAAGATCGGCGCGCTGTTGGCCGGGCGGTACAACGTGGCGTTCGACGACGTGCGGGCGGTTGCCCCGGCGGCGTTGAGACACCGCCTCCTTCTCAATTTCGAAGGGCAGGCGGAGGGTGTGACGACGGATAAGGTTGTCATGGAACTGTTGCAGAGAGTTCCTGAACAAGAGCAGAGAAAGAAGTAACGGGGTTGTCGCGGGAGGCGATCATGGCTGGCTTTGACCGCATTACATTTGACCCAAAGGTGATGGGCGGCCGTGCCTGCATTCGTGGAATGCGGATCACGGTAGCCCTTGTCCTCAACTTGCTCGCCAATGGGATGACGGCTGAACAAATCATTGAGGCTTATCCGTATCTTGAGCCGGAGGATATTCGGCAGGTGCTCCAGTATGCAGCCTGGCTGGCGGAAGAAAATATCTACGACCTGAACGCGGTGCCGGCATGAAATTTCTGGCGAACATGGGCATCTCGCCCGTAACCGTGGACTGGCTTCGCAGTCAGGGGCACGAGGCCGTGCATTTGCATGAAGAGGAGTTGGATCAACTGGCTGACTCTGAGATCATGGACAAGGCCCGGCGGGAAGAACGTATTGTCTTGACAAGCGATCTGGATTTCGGCGATTTGCTCGCGGCCAGTAGAGAGCAACTGCCCAGTGTCATCATTTTCAGGCTCAGGAATATGCGGCCAGAAAATGTCCATCGGCATTTATTCCAGGTCATTGAACATCACGCTGACGAATTGGAAAAAGGCGTCGTCGTGAGCATCACTGAGGATCAGTTACGGGTACGTCGTTTGCCAATTTCGAGTGAGGTTTGAGTCATGGGTGTGTAGGATGAAACCGCTCTCCCGACGTGACTTCCTCAAACTCGGCGGCGCAACGGCTGGAGGATTAGTTTTGTCTGCTAGCGGCGGCACTCCGATGCAAACGAACACCCCTGCCAGGTTGCGGTGAACCGAAATTGATAGCGTTGCATGCTGGAGCTTGTGGTGTAGG
>JACQED010000479.1 GCA_016200785.1 Chloroflexota bacterium | reverse complement strand
TCACGATGCCCGCCTTTGCTTTAGAGACAACGGCGATCGGATACTTCTGATACCACGCGGCAACGTAGACGACCGGCAGTCCCTGGCTGCGCGCCAGAACGACCTGTTCACCCGACACGAGCGCGAACTGCAATTCGTTCGCGCCGACGAGTTTGACGCCGTCGGTTTCGAATTTGTAGTCGAACTCGACCTCGATGTTCTCGGCGGCGAAGTAGCCCTTCTCGACCGCGAGGTAGAACGGCGCGTACTGCACATTGGGAATGAACCCCATCGGCAGGCGGATGTGCGTCGGCGCGGCGGGCGTCTCGGTGGCGGCGGGAAGAATCGGAGTCGTCGGCGTCGCAGCCCCACCGCAGGCGGCGACAAGGAACAGAAGTAACAGCGTCAGGGGTAACAGGGATTTTGTCCGTATCATTTTGCTATCTCCGTTTTGGGATTTGGAACTTGGGATTTGGGATTTTGCTTCACCTTCTCCACGCCAGAAGCCATCGTTCCAACAGCGCGACAAGACCGTAAAGGCTCAGGGCGATGGCGACGAGGACGAAGATGGCGACGAACATCAGCGCGGTGTCATACAGCCCGCGCCCGGCGTTGATCAGAAAGCCCAGCCCGGCGTCTGCGCCGACGAACTCGCCGACTACCGCGCCGATCACCGAGAGCGTCGCGCCGATCTTCAAGCCGCCCAGCAGAGCAGGCAGGGCCGCCGGCACTTCGAGTTTCAGAAAAGTCTGGCCGCGCGTCGCCTTGAGCGAACGCATCAGGTCGCGCAGTTCAGGCTCGACCGAGCGGATGCCGACGATGGTGTTGATCAGCACCGGGAAGAAGACGATCAGCGCGCAGATCAGCACCTTCGAGGTGATCTCCGAACCGAACCAGATCACCAGCAGAGGCGCAATGGCGACGATCGGCACCGATTGCGAGGCGACGATGTACGGCGAGAGGGCGCGCTCCAGCGTGCGCGATTTGGCGAGCAGATAGCCGAGTCCCCAGGCGACGATCAGACCCAACGCGAGGCCAAGCAGAATCTCGCTCAGAGTCACGCGCGTGTGCCGCCACAGCGTGCCGTCGGCGGCGACGATCAGCCCGCGCGCCAGCACCCGGCCCGGCGGCGGCAGGATGAACGCCGGGTAGTTTCCAAGCCGGATCACGAGTTCCCAGATCATCACGGCGACGACGCCCGACGCCGGCAGCAGCAGATTGCGCCAATGCCACCAGCGCGCGGCATGTCCATCGGGCGGCGGGCTGACCGCCTGCCCCGTCTGCCTCCACTCGAATACAGCCATACGCACCTCCAGAAAGCAAATGCCCCGAAGAATCTTCGGGGCACAGGATAGCCGATGCGACAGCGCCGACCAAGCGGCGTTATGCACCGACGCGCAGCGCGCGATCGCCCGGCGCAGACGGCCCGGCGATCAAAAACCCCGAAGACCTTTTCAGGCCTTCGGGGCACGCGCGCGCATCCGCCACTCGTCAGGGCGAACACGAATCTCGCCCCAACGGGTGCGTCAGCCTTCTTTCATCCGGACTATACCGTCGGCCCCGGAATTGCGCCGGGTCATGCCTCATCCGGGCAGACACAAGGTCTGCCCCTGCACAGGCTCGCGGGCTTTACCGCCGATCGGGAATTGGGTTCAACGCAAGGCATCTGTTTATCGCCGTCCATTGACACCCTCACCCTGCCCCGAAGGTATTTATTCGATTGTGATCTGAATTATATCCGCCTGCCCGGCCTCTGTCAACCGTCAAAACTCACAACTCAGACATTGAGTTCCTTCATGTCGCCGGTGGTCATGAAGATCACCCGCTCGGCGATGTTCGTCACCCGGTCGCCCATGCGCTCGAGATTGTGCGCCGTCCACAGGAGGTAGGTGGCGCGCGTCACGGTCGTCGGGTCCTTGATCATGAATTGAAGCAGTTCGTCGAAGACGGCCTTGTATAAATGATCGATCTCGTCGTCGCGGGCGGCGATGCCCCGCGCGGCTTCGACATCGCGGGCGAGAAACGCATCCAGACTCTGCTTCAGCATCTCGCGCACCGTCTCGCCCATACGCGGGATGTCGACCAGCGGCTTGAGCAGTGGCTCGCCGCCCATGCGCAGAACGGTCTTGGCAATGCCGGTGGCGTGGTCGGCCATACGCTCCAGATCGTTGACCACATTCATCGCGGCGACGATGGCGCGCAGGTCGCCGGCCATCGGCTGTTGCGTGGCGATCATCACCAGGCATTGTTCTTCGATCTTGAAGCGCAGATCGTTGATGGCTGCGTCATCGTCGATGATCTGCCGGGCGAGGGCCATGTCGCGCTCGAGCAGGCACGCGATCGAGCGGTCAATGGCCGCATCCACCAGGCTGCCGAGGTGGAGCAGATTGTCGCGCACCTCGGCGAACTCGCGGTCGAAAACACTGCGGGATGTGGCGACCATGTGACGCATTGTACTTCAAAGCGCCGGGAGTGACAATTTCGCAGGGTTTGTTGCGTCCAGCTCCCGTTGGGTTGCACCCAACTGGTTTAAGGGCTACCATCTGACCGATCTGCCCTTTCTCATTATTCTCTGCATTGGCTCCCGATCAGCGCCGCGAGCGAAAAGGTGCCAGGTG
>JACQED010000478.1 GCA_016200785.1 Chloroflexota bacterium | reverse complement strand
TCGTCTCCGGCTGATCGATCGTCACCCATCCCCACTTGTCTCGTTCCATGAGAGTCGCCGAACGGAAGCCGGCCATCGCGCGCGCCGCTGTCGCATAAGCGGTAAAAGCCGGACGGCGGGTGCCGTTCTGCCGCACCAGGCCGAACGGCTCGGGGTTGGCCGCGCGATCGGTCGGCGTGTCGGCCATCTTGTAAATCTGCACGCGCTCGACGCCGGCGGCCAGCGCGAGGGCCATCATCTGCGGGATGTAGTTGGCCTGCTGGGTCAGTGTCACCGGAAAGGCGGGGTTCTTCACCGGCCAGGCCGGGTCGTCGGTCGGCGCGGCGTTCGTCTCCACCAGCCACATCGGCTTGTCGAGGCCGCGGTCGGCCAGCATCGCGCGGTACTGCAAAATCAAATCGTAGTTCGGCCACGGCATCGTGTAGAAGTTGAGCGTGACGGCGTCGAAGTAAAAGCTGTGGGCCTCGGCCTCAGGGTCGCTTTTGATCACGTCGAGCAGGCGGCCGAGGTACGGCGGCTGGCCGGCGTTCAGCATGTACCAATGTTGCATCGGCGCGAGGAGAATCGTCGCGTTCGGGTTGGCGGCCTTCGCCGCGAGGTACGCGCTCTTTTGCAAAGCGGCGAACTCCTCGATGGTCCCGCTCCACGTGTGACTCGGCGCAGTCGGATCGTTTACGTCGGGTTCGTTCCAGATGATCCACGTATTGACGCGGTCTTGGTAGCGCGCGGCGAGTTTGCGGACGAACGCGGCGAAGGTGTTCTGTGGATCGTCGTACGGGAGGGTCGCGCCGTTTGGCACGCCGCGCGTGTCGCGCGCCCACTTGGGGGTGCCGATGATCAACCCGACGACTTCGCGCCCGGCGCGCCGCTCGGCGGACAGCGTCGCGTCGGCGAGTTTGCTCGCGCGCCAATCGCCGGGGCCGGTCGGTTGAATATCAGGCCAGAAGTAGATCGCGCGCTCCCAGCCGACGCCGGCCACCGCCGCTGCCGCCGGGTTGGCGTAGGCTTCCACCGCGCCGAAGCGCTTGTCGGGAACTTGAAGCGGGCCGGGGAGAGTCGCGGCCAGCGCGAACGCGCTCAGCCCCAGAACCAAAGTGAGTCGCTGCAACTGCATGAGAATTCTTCTGCCTCCCATGGCGAATACGCGCGGGGAATTCTACCGCATTTTGGGATTGGAAGAGATTTGAGATTGGAGATCCCGGATTTGAGTTTTCGCGCAAGTCGGACTATTATTCGCCGCTATTCAGCCAACCACCAATCTCCATTCCCCGTCGGAGGTCATCTTGTCAACCGCCACCGCAACCATCCCGCAGTACAACGACAAACGCGAGATTTTCGGCTGGACGATGTACGACTGGGCCAACTCGGCCTTCAGCACCACCGTCGTCACCGTCTTTCTCGGCCCTTACCTGACCGACCTCGCCAAGTCGGCCGCCGACGCGAACGGTTTTATCCGTGTGCTGGGCTTTTCGATCCAGTACAACTCGCTATTTACGTATGCGGTCTCGCTCTCGGTGCTTCTGCAAGTGCTCCTCCTGCCGGTGCTGGGAGCAATCGCCGATTACTCGCACCTGCGCAAGCGCATGATGCAGTTGTTCGCCATCATCGGCTCTGCTGCGACGATCCTGATGTTCGTCCTCGTCGAGGGCATGCACTTCCTGGGCGGCGCGCTCTTTGTCATCGCCAACTTGTCTTTTGGCGCAAGCATCGTGTTTTACAACGCGTACCTGCCGGACATCGCCAGCGAAGACAAACGGGACAGCGTTTCTGCGGCCGGCTTCGGACTCGGATATGCCGGCGGCGGGCTGTTGCTGTTGCTCAACCTGATCATGTTCCTGTTTCGCGAGAAACTGGGGATGAGCGGGGGGCTGGTGGCGCGCATCAGCCTTGCTTCGGCGGGCGTGTGGTGGCTGGGGTTCTCGCAGATCACCTTTGCTACCCTGCGCCCTCGCCATGCCGTGCGGCAGTTGCCGGAGGGCGGATCGTATTGGACGATCGGCTTCAAGCAACTCGCCATCACTTTCCGCGAGATCAATAAGTTCCCGCAGACGGTGCGGTATCTGCTGGCCTACTTGTTTTACAACGACGGCATCCAGACGGTCATTGTGATCTCGGCCATCTTCGCCGCCGAGGAGCTGGGCATGTCGGCCACCAACCGCATTCTGGTGATCCTGATGATCCAGATCGTTGCCTTTGGCGGCTCGTACTTCTACGGCTGGCTGGCCGGAAGACTCGGCACCGTGCGAGCATTGATCTCCAGCCTGATCATTTGGAGCGTCGTCGTAGTTTACGCCTTCGCCGGGATGAAAAGCGTGGCGCTGGTCGCCGGCATGCCGCAACGCGAATTGGAGTTTTGGCTTTTGGCGTTTGTCGTGGCGATCGTTCTCGGCGGCAGTCAGGCGCTGAGCCGCAGCCTGTTCTCGCAGATGATCCCGCCCGGGCGCGAGGCCGAGTTCTTCTCGTTTTATGAGGTCAGCGAGCGCGGCACGTCGTGGATACGTCGTGGATCGGGCCGTTCATCTTCGCCCGCGTGAACGACATCCTCCGCAGTCTGCGCTACGGCATCCTGTCGCTAATCGTTCTGTTCGTCGTCGGCCTTGCCATTCTGCTGACCGTGGACGTGCCGAGGGCGATCCGATAGGCGGGGAGGAATCAGGCGGCGTGAAAGATGATACGTGATGCGTGACTGGCAAGGCAGCTCAACACCATCAGCGTAAATCAGCGTTCATCCGCGTCCTGCCCCTTTTGCCCACTCAAAGACGGCAACTGTCTCGATGTGATGCGTTTGCGGAAACATATCTACCGGCCGGGCCGAGGCGAGGCGGTAGCCGCCGGCGATCAGCCATTTGGCGTCACGGGCGAGGGTCGCCGGGTCGCACGAGACGTAGACGACGCGCGGGGCGGCGAGGGCGATCAGCGCCTCGGTGACGGGTTTGCCACAGCCCGAACGCGGCGGGTCGAGGACGACGCGGCGCTCCGCCGGATCGTGGCCTGACTCGACTTCGATCAAATGCGGCAGGGCCAACTCGACCGGCGACTCATACAATTCCACGTTGTCGAACTCGTCCAGATTCACTTCGGCATCACGAACGGCGGACGCCGAACTTTCGACGCCGATGACTCGCGCCGCAGTCGGCGCGATGAAAGCCGAGAACAGGCCGACGCCGCAGTACAGATCGAACACGGTTTCGCCGCCGCGCAGTGCCAGCCCTTCGAGCACGAGGCGCACGAGCGTTTCGGCTTGAGCCGTGTTGACCTGAAAGAAACTTCCGGCGGAAACGCGGAAGCGACGGCCTCTGACTTCCTCAATCAAATGGTCTGCGCCGATCAGAGTAACCGTCTCGCCCGCGCTGTCCACCGACGCGACGGAGACGGGCAGATCGGTCTCGACCTCCGGCGGCTCGCCGCTCTCGGACTCGAAGACGAGCATGACCTCCCCTTCCGCGCCAGCGCGCAAACTGACGCGGTCCACTTCCAATCGTTCAAGGTCGAGTTGATCGAAGACCGCCATGATCTCCGGCCGGGCGATGTGACACTCGCGAATGGGCACGACGGCCTTCGAGTTCGCGGCCATGAAGCCCAATCGCCCTTCGGAGTCCTGCGCGAATTGCAGATGATTGCGATAGCGCAGCGGGTCGGGCGCGGGTAAGGTTTCAAGCACGCGCGGCGACTCGATCCCGCCAATGCGCGCCAGTTGGTCGATCACGATCTGTTGTTTCCATTTCAACTGCGCCGGATAAGCCAGGTGTTGCCAGTGGCATCCGCCGCAAGCTCCGAAGTGCGGGCAAACGGGCGCGACCCGATCCGGCGAGGCCGACAGGACCTCCACAAGCCGGGCGCGGGCGAATGAAGACTTCTCCTCGGTGATCTCGACCAACGCGGTCTCGCCGGGGATGGCGAAGGGAACGAACACGGCCCGGCCCTCGTGACGGCCAATCGCGCCGGGGCCATTGGACATGGTGGTGAGTTGGAGTTTGAGAGGGGTGTTGGGCATGAGATCGGGCTGAGGAGAAATTATAGCCCCTTCTTCCGAGATTGCCTCTGTCGAAACAGCCTGCTATACTTTGAGCTGAGAAGCAACCTGTCGGCGGCCGACAAGGGGCAAGGAGCAAACCATGACCGTTGCCACAGTTCCTATTCAACTACCTGAACCACTCTTCCAGAGGCTCAAAAGGGCGGCCGATCTGACACATCGCTCGGTGGAGGAGATTGCCGCCACCAGCATCGAGGCTGCTCTTCCTCCGGCTACAGATCTGCCGCCCGATATTGCCAACGAACTCGCTGCAATGCAATTATTCAGCGACGAAGCGTTGTGGGCAGCTACCGAACCCTCTCTTGCGCCGACCGACGAACGCAGACTCAAGCAACTCAATGCCGCCGCCGGGGAGCGCGATCTGACTCCGGCTGAAGATGCTGAACAGCAAAGGTTGATCGATGTCTATCGGCGCTCAGTCCTACGTCGGGCCAAAGCGTTTGCCATTCTCGCTCAGCGGGGCCACCGTGTTCCGGCAACAGCCGGAGTGAAGGCTCCGGATAATGGCGGGAGTTGACATTCCCGGCGACTTGCGGGATTTCGTCCGCGAGCGGGCCAAAGGTCGCTGTGAGTATTGTCTGACTTCTGAGGAGTTGAGCGGCATACGTTGCGAAATCGATCACATCGTGCCCCGCTCTCGCGGAGGCGCGACGATAGCGGACAATCTCTGTTTAGCCTGTGGGGCCTGCAACGGCCATAAGCATGCCCGAACCCACGCCATCGATCCTGAATCGGGCGCGCAGGTTCTCCTATTCAATCCCCGCGAACAACGCTGGAACGACCACTGCGCCTGGAACGCAGACCACACAGAAATAACCGGCTTGACCCCGACCGGGCGTGCGACAGTCACCGCACTCCAAATGAATGATCCTCTGATCGTCGGCGCACGGTCGCTGTGGGTCAGCATAAGCGCACATCCGCCGCTAGACGACTAACGGACGTTTTGCGCTTGGAATCAAAAACCCCGACACTCATGTGACGGGGTTGGGTGCGTGTGCCGAAACGATCTTAGACCTTGACGACGTTAGCGGCCTGCAGACCCTTGGGGCCTTTTTCGATGGTGAACTCCACCTTCTGCCCCTCTTCCAGGTTGCGGTAGCCCTCGCCCTGAATGGCGGAGTAGTGGACGAAAACGTCCTCTCCGCCGTCGCGGGCAATGAAGCCGTAGCCTTTATTGCCGTTGAACCACTTGACCGTGCCGACGATGCGCTCAGACATTGTATTTGCCTCCTTGAGCAAATGAAAAAATTGGTGTTAGGCGCTTTGTTTGTTCCATCGGAACGGTTGAAGCAAAACGGCCCACGCAAGTTACCGCGAGCCGCTGTCTTTCTACGTCCAACGAGAACTTACTTGCATCCTACAGAACACGACTATAACAGGGAAACGGGATCGCGTCAAGCGCGAGTTTTCCGGCCCTTCTCAACTTCCCCGCCTCGTGGTATCATCCTGCTCGTCGCCGCGTGCGGTGATGCAAGCCGACCCTCGACCTCGGCCCGCTCTTTGGCCGGGGTTTTGTTTTGAAAATGGTAGAGACGTGCCGCCGGCACGTCTCACTTGGCAATTGGTGTCACCATGTTGAAAGAACGAACCGACCTCCGCAACATCGCCATCATCGCTCACGTTGACCACGGCAAGACCACGCTGGTGGACGGCCTCTTGCGGCAGGCTCACATCTTCCGCGAGAATCAGCTGGTCGCCGAGCGCGTCATGGACTCCTACGACCTCGAGCGCGAGCGCGGCATCACCATCCTCGCCAAGAACACCGCCATTGCCGTGCCCGACCCGGCCAGCGGGGAGACGGTGCGCATCAACATCGTGGACACGCCCGGCCACGCCGACTTCGGCGGCGAGGTGGAGCGGGTGATGAACATGGTGGACGGGGTGCTGCTGGTGGTGGACGCCGCCGAAGGCCCCATGCCGCAGACCCGCTTTGTGCTGCGCAAGGCGCTGGAGATGGGGCACAAAGCCATCCTCGTCATCAACAAAGTGGACCGCAAGAACGCCCACCCGGCCGACGCCGTCAACCGCACCTTCGACCTGTTCATCGAACTCGGCGCGACCAACGAGCAGGCCGACTTCCCCATCCTGTACACCAACGCCATCACCCAGCAGGCCGGGCTGACGCCCGACCTCGGCCCGGACCTTGCTCCGCTCTTCGAGGCCATCCTGCGCCGCATCCCCG
>JACQED010000477.1 GCA_016200785.1 Chloroflexota bacterium | reverse complement strand
GCGACGAACTCGATCTGCTTCTCGATTTGATCGTGCAGTCGGTCGAGCGCGCGGGAGGGTTGCCTGTTTTGATTCCATGGGGGTTGACTGACGAATCATTGCGCGGGCTGTTCGCGCGGCTGGACGGCGTGTTGTTTTCAGGCGGAGGCGATGTCGATCCGGCTCGATACGGCGCGGAGTGGAACGACGCCATCGGCGGGGTGGATGCCGAACGCGACCGGGTTGAAATGATGCTGTCGAAGTGGGTTGTCGAAGAAGAGAAGCCGTTTTTCGGAATCTGCCGGGGGTCGCAGATTCTAAACGTCGCGCTCGGCGGCACGCTCTATCGCGACGTAGGCGAGCATCCGGGCGCGCAGAGGCACACGTTCTCCTATCCCGAATTCCCGCACAACCTGCGGCCGCACGAAATCCAAATCGAGGAAGAGTCAGTTCTCGCTCGCGCCATCGGCCAGCCGATCCTCGCCGTCAACAGCCTGCATCATCAAGCCTGCCGCGAGGTCGCGCCCGGTCTGCAAGTTGTCGCCCGCGCGCCGGACGGAATGATCGAAGCCGTCGAAGTTCCCAGGCATCCCTTTGGCCTCGCCGTGCAGTGGCACCCCGAATGCCTGCCCGACGCGCCAGAGATGCGGCGGTTGTTCGGGTCGTTCGTGGCGGCGGCAAAAGATCGCCGCGCCTCACGCTAGACTCCGTAGCCTTTCCGGAAAGTTACCACCAAGACCCGAAGGCACAAAGACCACAAAGAAAACTTGGTGACTTGGCGACTTTGTGGTGAGAGTTTTTTCTCACCTCCAACTTCCCACCTCTATCCCCGATCCACTCTCCTCACCACCTCCCACGCAAACTCCTCTGTTCGATCCACTACGCCCGGATCAACGCGGTCGAACGTGTCGCTGGGTTGATGCAGATTGGGTATCGAACCCTTCTTCGTGTAATTCATCAGCGTCAGCGCATCGAAGCCCTCTTTGAGCGCAATCGCGCCGTCGCTGTAGGCTCCCTGAACCGTCCACGAATACGCGCCGAGGTCGGGGCGGTCGGCGGCGATCTTCTCCGCGAGGCCGAGTGTTCTAGCGGGGTAATTCAACGGCAGGAGGAACATTTCACTGCGGAGCCAGCACGGGCCGGTGTCTTTTCCGCCGATGCTGTCCAAAATGAGAAAGGTCGTGTCGTCGTCCAGCTCGTCTTCGTGGCGGCGGACGAAATCGCTCATCCCGTATGCTCCGGTTTCTTCGGCGGCAGTCGCGACGAACCAAACTTCAGAGTCCGCCAGCGGCTCGCGCTTCAATCGCGCGGCCAATGAGAGCATTACGCCGACGCCGCTGGCGTTGTCGTTCGCGCCGGCGGTGTGTTTGGTGAACTCGGCTTGAAGCACCATCAACAGCAACAGCCCGTCAAGGACGGCGAGGCCGAGCGCGATCTGCCGCAGAAAATCGTTCGTCACGAAAATGCCGATGACGAACACGATCGCGCCGACGGGCAGGCCGACCATGCCGAGCGTGCTGAGGACGCGATAGACCGTGTACATGCCGGGCGAGGCCCAGATGAGCGGCGTGCGATGCGTGTCAACGTGAGCCGCGACGACGATCTTCTTCTGCGCTTCGCCGGCCGGCTTCGCGACGGCGTAAACGTTCTGACTCGGCGCAACGGGCAAAAACCAGCGCAGAGGGTTGTCGTTGAGCGCGAGTTCCATCAGCGTCGAGACGGCGACGATGATTCCAAGCGCCGACGCCGCCAGCGCCCCGGCTCCTTTGAACTGATAGAACAGCCATACGGCCACGAGCATCACGAACAGCGCGAGGATAAACACAGGATAAATTGAAGGAGCCACCTGCAGCGAGTCGCGGTGAGTCTCGTAGCCCAGTTCCTTCAACGTGTTTTCGACGTAGTCGTGCGCCTCGCGTTCCTTATCAGTCGCCGTGCCGCGCGGGCCGACGGTGACCGATAGATATTCGATGTGTTTCAGGGCAATGTCAGACATGTAACTCCTCGACAATCGTTCGGGATGGATTCACCAGTGCGGGCGGATTGTAGTGCAAGAGGCGGCGAGAGTCAAAACGCGGAAAACTCGCTTTCCCCTTTTATGCTATACTCCGCCGTCGTGGGAGGCCCTCAGGGGTCGCGGTGACGCCGTTGGATAACAAGAGAACGCATCCACCCATGCCTGAAATGATGAAAGCGGTAATCAAGCCGGAACGCGCGCCGGGGTTGAGGCTGACCAGCGCTCCTCTGCCGCAGTACGGCCCGACCGATGTGCTTGTCAAAGTCCGTGCCGCCTCAATTTGCGGCACGGACTTGCACATTTATCACTGGGATAAATGGGCGCAGGGGCGCATCCAGCCGCCGGTGATCGTCGGCCACGAAGTGTGCGGCGACGTGGTGGCGCGCGGCGAGATGGTGGCCGAGCCGAACCTGGGCGATTTCGTCTCGCTCGAAAGCCACGTCATCTGCAACACTTGCCAGTATTGCCGCACCGGGCGCGGGCACATTTGTGAGCGCACCCGCCTGATCGGCGTGGATCGCGACGGCGGCTTCGCCGAGTATATTGCCATCCCCGCGCAGAATGCGTGGGTGAATCCGCCCGACCTGCCCGTTGAGATCGCCGTCCTGCAAGAGAACTTTGGCAACGCCGTCCACACCGCCTTCGCCACCGACGTGACGGCGAAGAAAGTGCTGGTGACCGGTTGCGGGCCGGTGGGCGTGATGTGCATCGCCGTCGTCAAAGCCGCCGGCGCGCGCTCGATCTACGCCACCGACGTCAGCGAGTATCGCCTGCGGATGGCCCGCGAGGCCGGCGCGGCGCTCGCCGTCAATCCCAAAACGCAGGACGTCGTCGAGACAGTCCGCGCCGCCACTGACGGCGAAGGCGTTGACGTTTTGCTGGAGATGTCGGGCGCGCCGTCGGCCATCGAGCAGGGCTTCACACTGCTCAAGCCGGGAGGCGAAGCGGCGCTGCTCGGAGTCGCGCCGGGGCCATTCAATTTCGATTACAACCTGGACATCGTCTTCAAAGCTGCAAAGGTGTACGGCATCTCCGGCCGCAAATTGTGGGAGACGTGGTATCAGTCGCGCGGCCTCGTGCGCGCGCGCGCGGTGGACCTCTCGCCGCTCGTCACCCACCGCTTCAAATTGGAAGAGTACGACGAGGCCTTTGAGGTGATGGCTTCGGGCGAGAGTGGGAAGGTTGTGTTGTTTCCATAGACTTCCCCTCTCCCGAAGTGGGCTGGTCCACTTCGGGAGAGGCGGTCGGGGGGCTGCGCGCGCCCCGCTCGGCGGGGTGAGGGCCGGGTGGGGGCCGCTGGTCGGGCTATTGAGTCTCGCCCTCGTCGGTTGCGGCCTCGGGCCGCCGTCGTTGCCGACACCCCCTCCGGTCGCAGCGACGACCCGGCCCCACACGCCGGTGCCGACTTTCACGCCCGCCCCGCCGACGGAGACGTTCGCGCCCAGCGCGACGCCACAAGCGGCGGCGATCTCGACGGCTGATCCCGCTCACCCGCCGGCGGGCGAGCTGCTGTTTGAGTACACGTTTGACTCAGCCGGCAATTGGGGCGTGGGTGAAGACGAGGCCAGCCGCATCGCCGCTGCGGGCGGCGTTCTGAACATCACGCTCAAAAGAGCGGACTGGACGACGTGGACTTTCGCCGGGCGCAAGGCGGGCGGCTTTTACGCCGAAGTTTCGG
>JACQED010000052.1 GCA_016200785.1 Chloroflexota bacterium | reverse complement strand
GCCGATCACATTCAGGTCACGCCGGTTGCCTATGACGATCGCTTGAAGGTCTGGTTCAAGTGGGAGAACCATCAGGTCACGCATTCCTTCAAGCCTCGCGGCGCTCTGAACAAAGTGTTGTCGTTAAGCCGAGTCGAGCTCGACCGGGGGTTGATCGCCTGCTCGGCGGGCAATCACGGCCAGGGCGTCGCGCTGGCGGCAAGGCAGACCGGAGCGCAGGTTCAGGTGTATGTCCCCGAAGACGCGGCGCAGATCAAGATTGAGAAGATGATCGCCCTCGGCGCGGAGGTCGTGAAAGTGCCGGGGCTGTATGGCGATGCGGAAGCAGCGGCGATTCGCGCGGCGCACGATCGGGGCAAGACCTACGTGTCGCCGTACAACGATCCGCTCGTCATCGCCGGAGCCGGGACCATTGCGCTCGAATGGCTGGAGCAGTCGCCCGACGTTGATACACTGCTTGTCCCGGTCGGCGGCGGCGGGCTGATCGCCGGAGTCGGGTCGGCGGCCAAAGGCGTGCGGCCCGACGTCAAGATCGTCGGCGTGCAGAGCGAGGCGTCAGCGTACCTTCACGCCGAGTTTTACCGGCGGGACATGAGGGAAGTTATCGAGAGTCCGACGCTCACCGACGGACTGGCCGGATCGGTCGAGCCGGGTTCGATGACCATCGAGTTGATCCACGAAGTGGCCGACGACGTTGTCCTCGTTACCGAAGACGACGTGGCGCGCGCCATCGCCTACGCTTATCATCGGCACGGCGAGGTGATCGAAGGCTCAGGCGCGGTGGGGCTGGCGGCAGTGCTGGCCGGCAAAGTGGCGAGCGCCGGAAACGTCGGCCTGCTCGTCAGCGGCGGAAACATAAACGCCGACAAGCACGCGCGTATCTGCGCAGAACATGCAGGCATTTGAACCGCGAAGGCGCGAAGGACGCGAAGAACCATTGATGGCCGATGACTCCTGCACGATCGACGAACTGATCTCGGTCTGCATCTCGCGCCAGATTCACGACGGCGAAGTGGTGGCACAGGGCATCGCCACACCGCTGGTCGTCGCGGGCTATCTACTGGCGAAGCACACCCATGCGCCGAACATCCGCTTCGCTTCGGCCATCGGGCAGGGAGTGTGCGAAGACCCGGCCCCGCTCGGCCTGGCGCGCATCGAGGAACTATGGCTGGACAAGTCGCTCATGCATCTTGGCTTCGTCCGCGCCGCCACCGAACTGCTGCCGCGTCTTGCGCCCAAAGAATTCTTCCGCCCCGGCCAGATGGATCGGCACGGCAACTTCAACAACATCGCCATCGGCGCGGACTATCGCCGCCCGCGCATGCGCCTGCCCGGCGCCGGCGGCATCCCCGACGTGACGACATATTCGCACGAAGTTTATCTGTACGTCCCGCGCCATTCGCGCGTTGCCTTTGTGCCGCAACTAGATTTCCTCTCCGGCCTCGGCCATAACCCGGCGCGCACCTTAGGACTCGGCCCGCGCTATCTGATCACCGACCTTGGCCAATTTGATTTTGCGGACGGCGTGATGCGGGTGACGAGCGTGCATCCCGGCGAAACGATGGATCGTATCAGAGCCAAGACCGGCTTTGCATTCGAAGTCGCGCCCGACTGCCGCGAAACCGAGCCGCCCACAGCCGAAGAAGTGCGGCTTCTACGCGAGGTCATCGATCCGCTCGGCATCCGCCGCCTCGAACTGCTCGGCGGCGCGGCGCGGAAAGAGGCGATGCGGGGGATTCTGGAGAAGGAGGGGGTGTTGTGAGATCAGATATGAAATGGCAGTTTTAGAGGAACGGTGTAGAATGCGATTCGGAGAGGTGCGGCCATGTTAGTCGAAACCGTAACACTGCAACTGCCAGAAATGCTCTATCGGCGACTGGCTTATACGGCCCAGGCAACAAAACGCTCGCTTGAAGATGTGATGCTCCACGCCCTGCGGGTGGGCAGCCCGCCTGCGTGGGACGACGTGCCGGCAGAATATCAAGCCGACCTGGCCGCAATGGACAAACTGGACGACGAGGCATTGTGGAAGATCGTTCGTGGGCGCAAGGTCGAAGCCGATATGACTCGCTACGATGATTTGCTCGAACGTAATTCAAGCGGTACTCTGAGCGAGACCGAAGGGCTGGAATTGACGAGGCTGCGAGCCGAGTCTGACTTGTTCATGCTCCGCAAAGCCCATGCCGCCTTGCTTCTCCGCTGGCGAGGACACGACGTACCCACTCCTTGAGCCGCCGTGTCGATCTACATCCCTGAAGAACTGCGCAACCGCATCGCGAACGCTGACCGTCACCGCTGTGGCTATTGCTTGACCAGTGAAGCGAACAGCGGCATTCCGCTGACCTTCGACCATATCCGCCCCATCTCCAAAGGTGGCGATACCTCGTTTGAAAACGTGTGCCTGGCCTGCCGTTCGTGCAACGAATTCAAAAGCGACTCGACCGAGGCCGAAGACCCCCTGACCGGCGAATTCGTGCCGCTTTTCCATCCTCGGACTGAGCAATGGTCTGACCATCTCGAATGGAGCCTCGACAGCACGCGCGTTGAAGGCCTCACCGCCGTTGGGCGGGCCACAGTCGTTGCGCTGCGCATGAACCGTGACGCAATCGTCGCCGCTCGCAACCGTTGGGCCAGAGGCGGCTGGCATCCTACTGTCGCCTGAGAGCGACAGCGCATTATGCGTCGTTTCCGAACTGCTTGCTGCGTCGCAGCCACGCTGGTGTGTGTCGGCGTCGCCCTCCTCTCCTCACCCACTGCCTCCGCCGACTCCCCCATCCCCATCTGCGATCCCCCCGCTTACGCCGGGGTGTGGCACTGCCGGCACACCGTAGGCGAAGCGGTGGTGAGCGTCGTCCTCGTGGACTTGAACGATCCCCGCGTGCATCTCGGCACGGCGCTGCCGGGCTTCATGGACGGGGCGAAATTCGTCGAATGCAAAAGCGTCAACCCCGCCGGGCGCGATCCTTCGTCCAACTGCCCCGGCGACAAGTATCCACTCGAGCGCATCCCGACGATGTTGAGGCGCTACCGGCGGCGTGGCGCGGTCGTGGCGATCAATGCCGATTACTTCGGCTTCGTCGACCAGAGCCACGGGGCCGAGGGTCTCACCGTCCGCGCCGGGCATCGACTCGACGGCCCGGCGCACAACGGAAACAGCGGCGTCCCCTTCATCCGATCCTACATGGCCGTCGCGCGGGACAGCACGATCACGTTTGGCCGCCTGATTCCGGGTTACGGGCGATTCGATCTCGCGGGTGAATTCTTCAATACCGTCAGCGGCGGCCCGATGCTCGCACAGCGCGGCATTGTGCTGCCGAATGAAGCGGCGTGCCTGGCCGAGCAATTGCCGCCGGAGGCCTGCCTGCGCGAGTACCAGACGGTCGCGGGCATTGCCTCTGCCGGTCACGCGCTCGTGCTGGCCGTTGGCCGTCGCATCACTGCGGCTGATCTAGCGCGGTTTCTCGTCGAGACGTATGGCGTGGCGACCGCGATCAAATTCGACGGCGGCGGCTCGGCGCAGATGGCCTGGCTCGACGCCCTCGGCAACGTTCGCGGCTTCGACGCGGAGATCGAAGTCAACGACGGTTTTCGCCCCGTCGCCGAAGGCTTGCTCGTCTTCTCGACGCCACTCCCCCTCGCCAACGCCGAAGCCGGGCCGGCCCTGGAATTCGTGTGGTCGTTGATCAACCGCGAGGCGGCGCAGAAGACTTGTCGAGTCGGCACATGCGCCGAATAGAGTTGCGATTTTCGAGAACCAGCGAAGACTCTCGCGGCAAACGCTGGCTTCGATCGCCGGGCAGGCCGCGCTCGGCTCACACGGCGTCGGAGGCTGAACGATGCCACCGGCCAGTCATTTGCGACAACAGAGATAGCCTTTGACGCAGTGGGACTGGCGACTGATGATTGACAAGCACCGCTTGTAAGCTATACTGTGAATTGCCTGAGCCCGGGCTCGCCAGAGGACTGTGTCGGGGCCTCTCCCGTTGAACCGATGGAGGTATCCCATGTCTGGCTTACCTTGGCTGAAGCATTACGACGAAGACGTGCCGCATTCGCTGGCCCCGTACCCGCCGGTGCCGCTCTTCTGCCTGTTGGAAGAAAGTGCGCGCAAATATCCTCAGCGGGCCTGCACCGTTTTCAAGGGCGCGAGCCTTACCTACGCCCAGGTCAACGAACTGACCGACCGCGTGGCCGCCGCGCTCGCCAGCCTGGGCGTGAAGAAAGGCGACCGCGTCGTCATCTTCATGCCCAACACGCCGCAATTTGTCTTCACTTGCTACGGCATCCTCAAGGCCGGCGGCGTGGTCGTCGCCGTCAACCCTCTCTACTCGGCGCCGCAGATCGAGCACCAACTGAGCGACTCGGGCGCGCAGGTCGCGGTGGTGATGAGCAACTTCTACAAGCGGCTTAAGGACGTACAGCCCAGGTCCAATCTCAAGAGAGTTGTCGTCACCAACATCAAGGAATACCTGCCGCCGGTGCTGCGGCTTCTATTCACGCTGGCGAAAGAAAAGAAAGAAGGCCATCACGTCACGCTGGCCGAGGGTGATGTCTGGCTGCAGGACTTGCTCGCCCGATTCAAAGCCGGCGACCGGCCCAACGTCAACGTCGGCCCGGACGATGTGGCCTTGTTCCAATACAGCGGCGGAACCACCGGCGAACCGAAAGCAGCCGTCGCGCTCCATCGCAATCTCGTCGCCAACACGCTTCAGATGCGCGCCTGGCTGACAACCGCCAAAGATGGCTGCGAAGTCACGCTCATGGCGATCCCGCTGTTTCACGTCTACGGGATGGTGTGCGGCATGTCACACGCTATCTGTATTGCCTCGACGCTCGTCATGGCGCCCAACCCGCGCGACTTGCGCGACTTGTTCGAGAACATCAACAAGTATCAGCCCTCGATCTTCCCCGGCGTGCCCACGCTGTACAACGCGATCAACAATCACCCCGACGTCATCGCCGGAAAGGTGAAACTCGGCTCGATCCGGTCCTGCATCTCCGGCTCGGCGCCGCTGATGATGGACACCAAGACGCGCTTCGAGGCGCTCACCGGCGGCAGGTTGTTCGAAGGTTACGGCCTCTCCGAAGCGCCCACCGCCACCCACTGCAACCCGATGCTCGGCAAGAACGTGGCCGGCTCCATCGGCCTGCCCTTCCCGGATGTCGAGTGCGAGATCGTCAGCCTCGACGACGGCGTAAGTGAAATGCCCGTCGGCGAGATCGGGGAGATCGTGCTGCGCGGGCCGCAGGTGATGAAGGGCTACTGGCAAATGCCGACGGAGACCTCCAATGCCCTGCGCGACCGGGGCGACGGCGGCGCTCCGTGGTTGTTCACCGGCGACATCGGGCGGATGGACGCGGAGGGCTACTTCTACGTCGTGGATCGCAAGAAGGAAATGATCAAGGCCAGCGGATTCCAGGTATGGCCGCGCGAGGTCGAGGAAGTCATCTCCGCCCACCCGAAGGTGCTGGAGGTAGGCGTGGCCGGCGTTCCCGATTCCTATCGCGGCGAAGCGCCCAAGGCGTGGATCGTCCCGCGCCCCGGCGCAACGCTCACCGAGCAGGAAATCATCGAATGGTGCCGGGACAAACTCGCGCGGTTCGCCGTGCCCGCCGAGATCGAATTCAGGTGTGAATTGCCCAAAACGACGGTGGGCAAAGTGCTGAGGCGAGAGCTGGCAAGAGAGAACAAGGTGACCGCGACGCAGAGGATGCCGAACAGTTGACCGGGCTTGAGGCCGAGTTCGTCGGCGAGAGCGCGCATGGGCGGTTCGGTTATCGCTTCCCCGAAGCCGGGCAGGGAGGTGAGCAAGCCGCTGGCGCGTCAATGCTTGGCGGGGCGAGACGCCCCTGCTACACAAGGATTTTGCCCCGAAAGTGAAATAGACCTTCAGAGGAAAATACCCACTGTCACTGTGCGGGTCGCGTAAAATGCCGTGGGGTGCTAAACTGAGGCACCCGACAGTACAGACGTTGCGGGCAACTAGCAGTACCGACGTTGCATGCAACGTCTCTACGAGCCGGCCTCCACATGACACAACCCGCTCCCCAACCCACCGACTTCATCCGCGCCGCCGTCGTCGAAGACCTGAACGCGGGGCGCTATTCGCGCGTCCACACCCGCTTCCCGCCAGAGCCGAACGGTTACTTGCACATCGGTCACGCCAAAGCGATCGCGGTGGACTTCGGCATCGCCGCCGACTTCGGCGGCCAGTGCAACCTGCGCTTCGACGACACCAATCCGGTCAAAGAAGAACAGGAATACGTAGACCAGATCATGGCCGACATTCGCTGGCTCGGCTACGATTGGGAAGATCGACTATTCTACGCTTCGGATTACTTCGAGCAGTTGTACGACTACGCCGTCAAATTGATCAAGAAAGGCAAGGCCTACGTTGGCGACCTTAGTGCCGACGAAATCCGCGAGCATCGCGGTACGCTGACCGAGCCGGGAAAGGACAGCCCGTATCGGGATC
>JACQED010000467.1 GCA_016200785.1 Chloroflexota bacterium | reverse complement strand
GCGCGGTTGGCTTCCTCCAGCGCGGCGCGCATCACTTCGTTGAGCGGCGGCCTGTCGGCGTCTGCCAGCGCGTCGGGGTTCGCCAGCAATGGCTGGTAGAGTCTGGCGACGATCTCGCGCGCGATGGTGCGCGAGGCCACCGCGCTGGCGCGTTCGCCCAAACTGTGCCCGCCCATGCCATCGGCGATGATGAACAGGCCGAAGGCCGGCGTCGCGATCAGACCCTCGAGCGATCCCGTGATTGCCAGAAGAACGTCCTCGTTGTGCGATCGGACTTTGCCGACGTCCTGCGCGTGACCCACGCGCAGACGCGGCGAACCTGGGGCGCCCTCTTTGAACGTGTACTCGACTACCGTGGGTTGGGAAGGCGGTGTCGCTGCTGGGATGGGCGGTTGGACCGCCGGCTGGGACGGCACGGTGTCGTCCCAGGGCCTCGGTGCGTCCGGCTTGCGGCGGCCGAAAAGTTTGTCGAAAATCGTCGTCACTGGTTGCTCCAATCGGAGTCTTGAAGTTCCACGCGTGTGTCTGAGGCCGCTTAGTCCGTGTCCTCAGACACGGTTCCGCATCTAACCTAAACCGTGCGGACTGGGTATAACGCAGAACTGTCGGCACTTTCGCCCGTCCCACACTACAGCGAATTGGGGAAAGAACGAATTCGCTGATTCCCCACTTCGCTGTAGTGCTGCCCGCCGACACTTCTGCGCTAGGCTCGTGCGGGCTTTTCAGGCTGTCAGCGCGTACACCTTGTGGTCGGTTGAGCCGACGTAGATCAAGCCGTTCGCCTCCACGGGTGAGGAGGTCATCGGCCCGCCGCTCCTGAACTTCCAGCGCAGTTTGCCGTTTCCGGCATCGACCGAGTAGAGATGCCCGTCCACCGAACTGAAGTAGACCGCGCCGTTGTAGAAGAGCGGCGACGAGTTGACCTGCCCGGCGGTCTCGAAGCGCCACAGCATCTTGCCGCTGCGCGTCTCGAAGGCATATAACGCACCGTCGGCCGAGCCGACGTAGACCATCGTGCGGTTCACGCACGGCGACGACACGATGGGCTTGTTGGTGCGGTAGCGCCAGACCGCCCAGCCTGAGGCGGCTTCGAGCGCGTACACGGCCCAATCCATCGAACCGATGAATACCAGGTCGTCGCCGAGCGCCGGGCCGGAGGTGACAGCCCGCTTGGCTTTGAAGCGCCACTTGATCGCGCCTGAAAAATCAACGCAGTACATCTCGCCCGACTCGCATCCGAAGAATACCCGCTCGCCGTTGACCGCCGGGGTCGAGCGCACCGGGCCGGTGGCTTCTGCGCGCCAGGCACGCCGGCCGGTCTGAACGTTGACCGCGTGCAGGTAACTGTCGTCCGCGCCGAAGAAAATGTGCTCGTGCGCCACGCGGCCGGTCCCGCGAATCGGCGCGTCGGCGTAGTACGTCCAACTGATGCGCCCGGTTTTGGCCGTCAGGCAGTATAGGCGCTTGTCCTCGGAGCCGATGAAGACGTAATTGCCGTGGAAGGCCGGGGAGGCGGCCAGGCCGCCCTCGGTCGCGTACTTCCACAGGAACTTTCCCGCGTCGGCGTTGATCGCATATAGGTTTTGGTCGTAACAGCCGACGTACACCACGCCTTCGACCACCAGCGGCGAGCCGCGCACCTCGTCTTCGCACTCGAAGGCCCACACGGGCACCACTTCACTCGCGGCGGCTGCTTCTTTGGTCGCTTCCGTCGGGCTCGGCGGGGGCGGCGCGGTGTGAGCCATGATGACGGCGCTCTTAGCGGGCGTCGCCGCCGCCGTCGTCGCCTTGTTCTTCACCGCCAACAGCGCCTCGCGCATGGTTGGAGCCGCCGCGAAGCGATCCGACGCATTGTAGGCCAGCGCCGTCATCACCACCAGATCGAGTTCCGGCGAGACCGACGGGTTGGCTTTGCGTATCGGCCGCTCGTTGAAGGAGAATGGAGGCTCGAGGCGCGGGTCTTGCTTGGTGAGCAGGTGGTGCAGGGTCGCGCCCAGCGCGTATAGATCGCCGGCCGGGCTGGCCTCACCGCGATATTGCTCCGGCGGCGAGTAGCCCTCGGTGCCGATCATCGTGCCTCTCTGTCCGGCCTGAAAGCCCTTGGCAATGCCGAAGTCAATCAGGCGCACGTGGCCGCGATCGTCGATCATCACGTTGGAAGGCTTCATATCGCGAAAGACGATCGCCTGGGGCGTGTGGCCGTGCAGGTACGAGAGCACTTCGCACAATTGAACGGCCCACTCGATGACCTGGCCCTCGGGCATGAAGCCGGAGGACTCGTTCAACATGGCCTCGAGGTCTTTTCCGTTGATCAGTTCCTGGGTAAGGTACGAGTGATCCTCGGCGGTGAAGTAGTCGTAGATTTTCGGGATGGCCGGGTGGCTGAGCGTGGCCAGGATGTCGGCCTCACGTTCGAAGTTCCGCACGATCATTTCACGCAGGGCTGGATCGGGAGCCATGTTGATCATTTCTTTCACCGCGACCAGTTTGGTCACGTTCGGAAAGTGCAGGTCGCGCGCCCGGTAGACCGATCCCATGCCGCCCACGCCGAGGATGCCGAGGATCAGGTAACGGTTCTGCAGAGTAGTGCCCGGCTCCAGTTGACCCTCGGGATTCCTCCCGGCGATCTGTCCGGTCATGCGTTGGGTATCGAAGGCTCTCATATCTGAGGGGGGATTATAGTGTGTCCGGCACAGGAATGCAATTGGGCCTATGGTAGAATGGCCGCCATGTCCGCCAGGCGCAATTTTTATCTCGGCGTCGCCAACGGCGCGGCATTCCAGCTGGCCGACACGCTTTCCGACTCGACGCTGGTGATGGTGGCGTTCGTGGCGCACCTCGCCGTGTCGCCGATCCTCATCGGGTTGGTCGTGCCTCTGCGCAATGCCGGCTGGTATCTGCCGCAGTTGTGGGTGTCGGGCCTCGTTCAAAACTGGCGGCGCAAACTGCCGCTGTATGGCCGGATGGCCGTTCTGCGCGCCGCGCTGTGGATCACGCTCGTGTCCAGCGTGTTCTGGCTCACCGATCGGCTGTGGCTGTTGGTCGTCGTCTTTGTTTGCTTCACTGCCACCGAACTGCTGGCGGGCGTGTCGGGCCTTTCGTTCCTGAGTATCGTCGGCAAGGTGATCCCGCCGCGCGAACGCGGCGACTTCTTCGCGTGGCGATTGACGCTGGGCGGCCTTCTCGGCATCGGCGGCGGCCTGCTGGTGAAAGCGGTGCTCGACGCGCACAGCCCCTTCGCCTTTCCGCAAAACTTCGGATTGCTTTTCGGACTGACGGCGATTTGCGCGCTGATCGGGATGCTGGCCTTCGTGGTGGTGGACGAGCCTGACGACGAACATCTTGTGCCGGGCGCGTCTCTGCGCGATCAAATCCGGCGCGCGCGCACCGTGCTGGCCTCCGACGAAAACTATCGCCGCTTCGTGCGGATGCGCTCTGCGCTGATGATCGCCAGCGCGGCCACGCCGTTCTTTGCCGTCTTCGCCGGCCAGACGTTCGGCGTGTCCTCGGGCGCGATCGGCCTGTATCTCGCGACTTACACGGCGGCGGGGCTGGCGGCGAATCTCGGAATCGCGCGCGTCTCGCGCCGCCTCGGCAACCGGCGCACGATGGCGCTGGCCGGCCTCGCCGGGCTGGTGATGGTGTCAATCGTTCTGGCGGTGGCGTTCTTCGCCGCGCCTCTCGGATTATCCACCGGCATGATCGGCGCGGCGCTGGTCGTGGTGTTCGCCTTCTCAGGCATGCGCGAGGCAGGCATCGGCGTGGCGGCGCAGAGCCTTCTGCTCGATCTCGCGCCACCCGGAGAGCGCCCTTTATACGTCGGCTTCACTCACTCACTGCTCGGCGTGATCATTCTGCTCACTGCGGCGAGCGGTTTCATCGTGAGCGCGGTCGGTTACGTGACGTTGTTCGTGATCGCCTTGCTGGCCAATGGATTTGCGTTGTGGCAGGCGTTGCGGATGCGCGAGCCGGGGACGACCTTTACCCCCAGCCCCTCTCTCGGCCTGGAACAGCCTACGTCTGCAGAGGGAAGGATCGATCTCCGCCTGTCCCGACGTGAAGTTCCATCAGGAGAGGCGGGCGGGGGGTGAGGCCTACTCAACCGTCCTCGGTAGCCTCACGATAGCCTGCGTCCCCCTCCGCCCTCTCTTGAATTTCAGTTTCCCCTTCAAGTCCTCGCGCACGAGCGTCTCGACGATCTCCAACCCCAGACTCGCTTGGGGCGGTTTCTGCTTGGAACCACTCGGCCAGCCCACGCCGTCGTCGGCGACTTCGACCACCACCTCAGCCCCGGTGTGCGAGAGCGTGATGCGCACTTCGCCTTCCGCGCGATCGACGAAGGCGTGCTCCAGCGCGTTCAATAGCAGTTCGTTGACGACGAGTGCCAGCGCAGTAGCGGCGCGTGAAGGCAGGACGACGGCCTCGCCTTCGACTGCGATCCGCACCTCTTTCTCCGGCGGGATCATATTCTGCGCCACCGTGCGGCTGATGCGCTCGATCACGTCCTTCACATCCACCAGCCGAAAGCCCTGCTCGGAAAGAACCTCGTGGACGGCGGCGATGCTCAGAATGCGGTTGACACTCTCGTTGAGCGCGTCGCGGGCATCGAGGCCGCGCCCGTCGCCGATTTGCATCCGCAGGAGCATCGCGACGGTCTGCAAGTTGTTCTTGATGCGGTGGTGCATCTCGCGCACCATCGCCGCATTGGTCACCAGCCGCGCGTTTTCAATCGCGAGAGCAGTCTGATTGGCGAGCGTCGAGAGCAGGGCGATCTGTTCCGCTGAAAACTCGTGCGGCTCGGCGGTGTAGCAACTGAGCACGCCGATAGCGCGCTCTCGAACGCTGAGCGGGACTGCAAGGAGTGAGACCAATCCCTCATTTCGCGCGGCGTCGGTACTGAGATAGCGCGAATCCGCACGCACGTCGAGCGAGGCGATCGGCTGGCCGTCTTTGGCCGCGCGGCCCAGAATGCCGTGGCCTATGGGAATGGACGAGCGCAGGCGGTTGGCGCGGTCGGCGGGCCGCGCCGAATGCAGAATCAAGTTGCGCCCGGCGTCGTCCACCAGAAAGATCGAGCAGACCGCCGCGTTCATCATCTTGGCGGCCATCTCGGTCACCACGCCGAGCATCTCGTCGAGATAGATCGGCGCGGTGACCGCCTCGCTCACTCGCGCCAGCGCGGTGAGTTCGGCGAGTTGTATCTGCATCGAGTCGTGCAATGATGCCTTCTCCAGCGCGCCCGCCGCGAGATCGCCGACCAGCGACAGCAGCTCGATCTCGTCGGGCGTGAAGTCGTGGTATCTGCGCGTCTGCACGTTCAGCGCGCCGATGATGCGATCCTGGCTGAGGAGGGGAACGGCGAGCAATGAGCGAAAGGACTTTTCGTGCGTCTCCGGGATCAATTTGAAGCGTGGATCGGTTTGCGCCTCGCTGGCAAACTGCGGCTGGCCGAGACGCACGGCCTCGCCGGTGAGTCCCTCACCCACGCGCAGAGTTACACGCCCGACCGCCGCACGTGCCAGCCCGGTCGAGGCGCGCAGGCGGAGGGGGGGGCGGTCGGGGCGACCACGGGAGTCGCCCGTACCCTCCGGGTCGAGCAAATAAATCGAGCAAGAGTCCACGCCGAGCACTGCGGTCGTCTTGTGAGCAAAAAGGTCGAGCGTCGTGTCGAGGTCGGAGGCCGCCGAGAGCGTGCGGGCGATCTCACGGAGCGCGGCGGTGGGGGGGCCGGAAAGGGGGGAGGCATATTTTGTTGCGGGCCGGCGAGGATCGCGAGGGGGCATTGCGGGTCGTTTCGTCCCAAATTCACCTTGAGTCTACCACAGAACTCGCCTATACCAACTTGTGCCAGCGAAGTATGCGGGGTAAACTCAGGTTATACACTCTGACGCTGGAGGAATGACTCATGAACATGACTCCTCGCCGTGCCGCGATTCTATTGATCGTCGGCGTGGTGGTGCTCGCCATTGCCGGCGTGGGCTGGTTTCAATTAGGCGGAGCGGCGCTCTTCGCGCCGACGCCGACACCCCGGCCCAGCCCCACGCCTTCGCCCACCTTTGCTTCGCCTCCGCTGGCCTTCACGCCGCCCCCCTCGCTGGAAGAGTTGGCGACTCAATTTCCCGAACTGGCCCCGATCCTTCGCGATCCCGAACTGGCGTCGGTTTACAAAGAATTTCTCGTGGCTTATCAAACCGGCGGCGTGGATGCGGCGCGCAAGTTGGCCACCGACCGGGGGATTCTCGACGATCACGATCGCGTGAGGGTCACCCTCGTGCTCGACACGACCGACACGACCGCGCTGGAGGCCGAGCTGAAAGACAACGGCGTGCAGGTCATGGGCGTTTATCAGAACATGATAGACATTGCCATCCCACTGCGCGTCATCGAGGCGGCGGCCTCGCAAAAGAATCCGGGCGCGGTCTTTGAGAAGATCACGCAACTGCCTCACGTCGTCCGCCTGCGCGTGCCCGTCAAGAATCAGCCCCACGACGACCCGGTGCCCGGCGAGGGGGTCAAAGTGACAGGAGCCGGCCTCTGGCACCAGGCCGGCTTCACGGGCAAGGGAGTCAAGGTCGGCATCCTCGATCTTGGCTTCAAGGACTATGACAAATTGCTGGGCCGAGGCCTGCCGCAGGCCGTGGTCGCAAAATCGTTCGTCCAGGGCGATGAGCCGCAAGACTCGTCCGAAGTTCACGGAACCGCCGTCACCGAAATCGTCGCCGAGATGGCCCCCGACGCGGAATTATTCCTGGCGTATTATGATGGCAGTGACGTGTCTTTCGGCAACGCGGTCGAGTGGCTCGTGTCGCAGGGCGTTC
>JACQED010000466.1 GCA_016200785.1 Chloroflexota bacterium | reverse complement strand
CCGGGTAGCGCGCGACCAGCCGCTCCCACACCCACATTCCGTACGCCATCGGCGGTGTGCCGCATTCGTCGCCGGTATGGATGTTGTCGTAACCCATCGTCAAGTCGAGTGAGCCACACACGGTCAGTCCGCCAGTTTCGGGGCGAGCGTAAACGAGGTTGATCGCGTCGAAGACGCTCGTTCGTGGCGAGGCCTCCGCAGGGCAGGCTAGGAGCGCGACCGAATGACGCTGGGCCTGCAGTGGTAGATCGATCTCGGCGGGCCGAAGGAAATCCGCGCACCACGGCCCGGCGGCGACGACCACCGTAGCGGCTGCGATCTCACCCGATTTGGAGCGCACTCCGGTCACACGATCGCCCTGATGAAGGAGTTTCGTCGCCGGCTCGTATTGCCGCACCTTGACGCCGAGTTGCCGCGCCGCGTTGGTGAACGTGTTAGTGAGCATCACCGGGTCGAGGTAGCCGCCGTGAGGAGCCCACGAAATGACGGGCGCGTCGTCGGGCACACAGGCGGGATCGAGATGGCGGTAATCGTCGCGGCAGAGCAATTCGATCTTGCCGCCCGCCTCGCCGATAACCCGCATCACCTCCCGAACGCCGTCGCGGGCATCTTCACCACCGAGAATGGCAAAGCCGGTCTGCACCCAGCCGCACTGGTCGCCGTACAATTCGGCGCAGTGTTGAAAGGCATACAGACTGCGTACCTGAAGCGCGGCCATCAGGGGGTGTTGGGTGAGCAGATCGACGGACGCCACCGAACTCCCGGTGCTCCCCGCGCACAACGCCTCGCGCTCCAGGAGAATAATGCGCCCGAGGCCTCGCCGCGCAAGGTGCAGGGCGATGCTCGCGCCCATCACGCCGCCGCCGATGATAATCGCGTCGAAAGTCTCGGCCACAGGCGCTCTCTATGTTGCCCCGGCAAGTTGCTTCGTCGCCACCGCCGCGCCGATGACGACGCCGGGCTGGAGTCGGCTCATCGCCGCGAGAGCGGCTTCATGCGCGGTCTCACTGACACCCGCCGTCGCATCGGACACAACGCGCACGAAGTAATCGCGCGCGTGCGCGTCTATGGCGGTGGCCTCGACACATCCGTCGGAGGCAATGCCCGTGAGGAAAAGCGTGTTGCACGACAGACAGCGGAGGAGCAAATCCAAATCGGTCGCGTAGAAGCCGGAGAAGCGGCGCTTGATAACGGTGAAGTCGTCGTCAGCGCGGTTCAGCCCGTCAATGAGCGCCGCGCCCGGCGTGCCTTCGACGCAGTGAACCGGACTGATGTCGGCCTCGCGGCCGAAATCGACCACCTGGCGGCGGTGTTCCTGAACAATCCAGATGACGGGCGCGCGCTGCGCCCGCGCCGCGCGGGCGAGCTCGTTGATCGCTGGAATGATTTCCCTGGCGCGTGGCGAATACAGCCGCGTGGCCGGGTTGACGAAGTCGTTTTGCATGTCAACAATCAACAGCGCCGGCACAAATGGCTTTTGGGTCATGGCCCGAAGAACGATCTCCGCAGCACGTCGTAATTGATCTCGCCTGCGCTGTAAGTGCGTCCCGTCGTCAGATTGTTGATGTGGACGACGGCGGGTGAGTGCAGGTCAACCGGAATTTGATAGAAGTCGCGCCCGGCGTCTTCGAAGATTTCAATGAAGGGGCGCCCATAGGCGCGCGAGGCCGACGAGGTGATACGCTTCACGACATCGGCAACGGCTTCGTCTTCCGCCTCCACGTAGAGGGTCGTCGCGCCGCCATAAAGCAGAGCATCGTTGATGCGGCCCATGGCCGCCAACTCGTTCCTGATCAGCGGCGGAATTACACAGTAGCCCTGAGCAAAACGAACTGCCTTGAGATCGAAACCTTCCTCGGGCAGGCGGTGCAGCGTCTGCTCGACGATGCGCGCCGAAACCTGGATGGCGCATACCAGGCTGGAGTTGGGCGCGACGAGAATATACAGATTCTCCGGCGCTAGTTCGCAGGCTGTGGCAATCTCGTCGGCCACTTTTTCGCTAATCGGTTCGGCCGTTTGAATGGCGACCACGCCCTCGTGGTGCCGATCGCGGTAGTCAATCAATCCGAAGTAGTGGTCGGGATTGGCGCGGTTCAGCGCTCGCGCCGGGCCGGCGGCGATCGGCGCGTCGCGCGTGCCGGGCGGGCCGAGTTGCCAGCCGGCGATCTGCGAGGCCACGCAGGCTTCCATCGGGCGATCTACCACCACACGCACTGCCGGCAGGATCGTGTCGTCCAGCGGGAACGGCTCGAAACCGACGTCGCCCAGGCCGCCAAGCGTGACGAGTGTGTAATACTTTCCGGCCAGCCAGCCGCCGGGCGCGCGCTGGCCCATATCAATCACCGTCGCGCCGTTACGCAGTCGTGCGACCTCGACGCCCAACGTCTCCGGCGATCCTAGAATTCGTCGGACGATCTTCATCGCCTCGCGGTTGATGCTGATCATAGAGCCACGCGGCAGGTTTCGCGCATCACAGCGGGCCAGCCTCCCGCGCGCCCAGCCCGCCATCCACCGGAATCAGCGCGCCGTTGACGTAGCCGCCGGCCTGCGAAGCCAGGAACAAAATCACCTCTGCCGTTTGGGCCGGGTCGCCGAAGCGGCCATTGGGAATGAAACGCTGGATTTCGGCTTGTCGCGCGGGATCGCGCATCCCGGCCAACAGCGCCTCGGTGACGATCAGGCCGGGCGCAACGGCGTTGACCCGAACGTTGTGCGACGCGAGGTCGAGCGCCATCGCGCGAGTCAGACTCTCGACTGCGCCTTTGGCCGCGCAGTATACGGTGCGGGACTCGACCGAGACCCGCGCCAGGATCGAACTGAGATGGATGATGCATCCCTCGCGTCGCGCGACCATGCGCCGCGCGACGAGTTGGCTGAGGTAGAACAGGCCGCGCACGTTTGTCGCAAAGACGCGGTCGAATTCGTCCAACGTCACGTCGAGGAATGAATCGCGATTGAAAGCGGCGGCGTTGTTGACCAGGACTCGAATCGGCCCGATCTGGCCTTCGACCTTCTCCACCATTTGCTCGATCTCGACCGGTTGGCCGACGTCTGCGCGGAGCAGCGTGCCCCGGCCTCCCGCTGCCTCGATCTGCTGGAGCGTTTGCCGTGCTCCGTCCTCGTCGGCGCGGTAATTAATTACCGCGTGTGCGCCCTCGCCGGCAAAAGCCAGCGCGGTGGCCCGCCCGATGCCGCGCGATGCGCCGGTGACGAGGACGACTTGATTGGAGAAACGATCTGTCATTCCACTGCTCCCAATCTGAATCCTTCCAGAACTCGGTGGGCCACAGCCACCAGAACGGCCAGCGGCGCCAGCGAAACGATGAGCGCCGCCGCCGCAGTCGGCCACTCCAGTTCGCGCTCGAATGTGAAGAAGTCGCTCATCGCGACCGTGATCGTTTTGATATGACTCGTTTGAATCACCAGTGGCAGGAGGAACAGATTCCAGTTGAGGACGAAGACGATGACAGCCACGGCCGCAACGCCCGACGCAACCAGCGGCAGAACCACGTGCGCCAGCACCTGTAGCGGCCTGGCTCCGTCCAACCGCGCCGCCTCTTCCCATTCGAGAGACAACGGCGACAAATAGCCGTACAAGATGAAAGTCGCCAGCGGCGCGTACACCGCTGTTTGGGCCAGTGCGACCCCGACGAAGGTGTCGTGCAGACGGAGGAAGCGCACCGTGTCGTTGAGCGGGATCACGTAGGCCATGACCGGCATGCTGGCGAGCAAGAGGAACGATTGGGCCACAAGACGCTTGCGGCGAAAGCCCGAACGCGCGAGGCTGTAAGCCGCGAGGAAGCCGACTGTGATCGTCAGTAGAGTTACGACGATTGACAAGCCCGTGCTCGTCAGCAACTCCTGCGCGAACGTCGGCTCGGCGATTCCGATCTCGGCGTAGTTCGCCGTCGTCGGCGGGAATGTCCACGCCGGCGGCGAGGCGGTCTCGTCAGGAACAACGCCGAACGACGCCAGCGCCGTCCAGATCAGGGGAAGGATGAAGATCGCAACACATCCGATCAGCAATGCTGTCCGGATCACAAAGCCGCGCCGCCGTGCGGCCCACCAGCCGGCGTCCATCAACTCGCCTCCTGCCGGGCCAACGACAGGTAGCACAGCCCGACGAGCAGAACGGCGGCGACGATAAACCATGCGGAGGTTGCGCCGACGGGCCAGTTGTTGATCTGAAAGGCTTGCTGATAACTATACAGCGCCGGAGTTATTGTTTCTGATCCGGGGCCGCCGCCGGTCATAATGACGATGCTGTCGAATAGACCGAGAGTGTCGCCGACAAGAAGCAGGGCGACGGTCAAGATCAGCGGCGTCAGCCCGGGCAGGGCAATGTGGCGTATGCGGCTCACGAGCGACGCGCCCTCCAGTGTGGCCTGTTCCCATAGTTCGGGCGGCAGGGCAAGCAGGCCCGGCAATAGCAGGAAACTCACCAGCGGCGACTTTCGCCAGACGTCGGTGGCGATGGTCGCCGGCAATGCGAGGCCGCTCGTGCCGAGGGGCGAAGGGAGTGTTGGGAGGCGGAGCGACGCGAACAGGAAATTATGCATTCCCGTGCTGCTGCTGAACAAGAAGTGCCACATGACGCCGCTGGCGAGCGGGCTGACCAGCCACGGCAGAAGAATCACGACACGCAGAAGTTCTCGCCCGCGAAACGGCTCGCGCAGAAGATAGGCGATCCCGAAGCCGATCGCGAGTTCGGCCGAGATGGCGACTACGCCAAAGACGAGTATGTTGCGAAACGCGGCGCGGAACTGTTGATCGCCGATCACGGTTTTGTAATTCGCGAGGCCGACTAACTGCAAGTGCGCCTGAGCGGGCGCGTAGTTGGTGAATGAGGCGAGGAAGCCGAAGAGCGCCGGCCAGATCAAAAAGGGCACCAGCACCAGCGCGAGCGGGGCCAAAAGCAGGAGACGCTGTTGGCGAGTGAGCAAGGATCAGTCCCGGCCTACCAGCAGCGATTGGCGCAGAACTTCCACGTTGATCTGCCCGCCGCTGAAAGTGCGCCCGGTTCTCACGTTGTTGATCGTGACGCGCGCCGGCGAGTCGACGAGGTGCGGCACCTGAAACCAGTTTCGCCCGAAGCGCTCGAAGATGCGCGCAAAAGGCAGGCCCCACAGCTCGCCGGCGTGAACGTCGAAGCATAGATTGCCGATGACTGCCTCGATGGACTCGTCGTCCGTATCAACATACAACATCGTCGCCCCCCCATAAATCAGACAGTCGTTAGCCCGGCCCATCGCTTCGCCCTCGTCGTGGCTCACCGGCGCAACGGGCGCAATGCCGAAACCGAAGCGCACCGTGTCGCTGCGCGTGTCGAAGCCATGCACGAGCAGTTTCACCATCACCTGTTCGACAGTGCGTGAGGCGACTTGAATCGAGCCGACTATGCAACCGGTCGGCGCGAAGACAACGTACACGTTTTCCGGCCTCACACCACAAGCCTCGGCCACGCGCAAGCACAGCCCATCGTCGGGAGCGCTGGTCGTTTGCAGTTGAACGACGACCTCGTCGGCGCGGTCGGTGTAATCGGCTCGCGTCGACCACCGATCTTGATGCGCGATGGCCCGCGCCGGTCCCGACCCGATGGCGGCGAACTCGCCGTCGCCGAGTTTCCAGTCTCCGGCCTGCGAAGCGACAGTGGCGATCACGGGGTCGTCTACCCAGACGTTGATGGAAGGGAGAGTGACGGGTGACGAGTGACGAGTGACGAGAGGAAAAGTTCCGAATGTCGCTCTTCCCAGTCCACCCAGCCCGGCTTCGACGAAGATGCGACCGGCCTCCCATCCGCCGGGGCATTCAAGTCCCATATCGACGAGCGTCGCGCCGCAGACTGAGCGCGACACTCGGATCGACAATTCGTCGGCGCGGCGCATGGCGTCTTTGATCATCGCCGCCGCTGCGCGGTTCACACTGTAATCTCTAATTTCTAATCTCTCCATCTTCCCGTCGCGTCTGCAAGGCGCTCCTACGGGCAATCTCCACTCCTTACCCCCTCATCCCTAACCTTTGCTCTTCACCCACGTATCGTACACCTTCTGCATCTGTGCGACGTGCTCCGGCACGTGCCGGTCATACATGTCCAACCATTCATCCATCGTCATCGTGCCGCTCTCGCTGTGGATGACCGTGTTTGACCACATAGTCTCGGGCAAGGTCTTGATGAGTTGGTGGGAGGTCAGGCGCAGCCACTTGAAGAGTTCGACGGCATCCTCGACGCTGTGGTGATGATATTGGAGGGCCTTCGCCCATTGCTCCTCGTCGTATCCCATGACGGTGGAGCCGGGCTCGGCAATGAATCGTCGGCACCGAACGAACGAATTGGCTTCACTGTCGGCGATGTGGACGGCGATTTCGTGGATCGTCCAATCGTTGGGCGACGCCCTGAAAGTCCACATCTCGCGCGGGAAGCGGGTCAGGGCCGCCGCAAATTCGTCGTAGGCTTTGCCGTAAGATTCGATCTTTTGTTGACGTTCGGCTGGGTTCATCACATCGTCTCCTTCAGCTCCGACTGCAAGTCGTCCAAGAACCTCGCCGCCGTCGCACCGTCTATGAAGCGATGGTCGTACGAGAGGCTGAACCAGGCGAGGTCGCGAATTGTTACCGCGCCGTCTACCACCGCCGGGCGCGGCTGAGATCGGCCGATCAAAAGAATCGCGCCTTCGGGCGGGCGGGGCAGGGGGAAGCCGCCGTCCACGCCGTACATGCCGAGATTACTCACTGTGAAAGTCCCGCCCTCGATGTCGGCGTAAGTCAGCCTGCCCGCGCGGGCGCGAGCCGACAGGTCCTCGGCGGCTTTCGCCAGTTCAATGAGCGATTTCTCGTCGGCCTCGCGGATCACGGCGACAATCAATCCGTCGGACACGGCGATGGCCACGCCGAGATTGATCGGCTCATAGACCACGATCTTGTCTTCGACGAGTTCCGCGTTGAGCAGAGGGTGGCGCGGCAGAGTCCGGGCGACGGCGGCCAGAACGTAAACGTTGAGAGAAAGCTTTGCATCGCCGGTTGCGCCGCGCCGCGCTGACTGCAATTCGGTCAAATCCATCTCGCGCGAGATCTGACTCAGGGCCGCGCGCTGGACAGACTCGTGCATCGTCTGCGCCATCACGCGCCGGACGCGGCCGAGGGGCACCGTCTCTTTGATGGGGAGGCCGCGGGGGGAAAGGGAGGCGTTGGTCATCGGTCATCCCTGTGAAGCGTAGAGAGTGGAGCGCCTCGCTT
>JACQED010000465.1 GCA_016200785.1 Chloroflexota bacterium | reverse complement strand
CCGAAGAAGGCCCCGCTCCCATTCCGCATCTGCCACACGCCCTTGTACGTGCCGGGCGCGGTCGGCGCAACGAAGTTTGCCGATACGTCGTAGTTGGATCCGGGCGTGACCTCGCCGACAATGGAAACCGTCGCCGGGCCGCCCATCGCGTTGCCAGCGACGAAGGCGAGTGAGTATGAGCCGTTCCACTTGCACGAGCCGGAGTTCTTCATCCGCCAGGTTTTGGTGAAGGCCGTCCCCGGCAGGAAGACGGTGTTGTCGGGCACGGTCACGTCGGCGACGAACGCGGCGTTGTCACTGCACCCCGTGGGGTTGGGCGTGTTCGTCGGCCCGGCGGTGTCGGTCGGTTTGGGAGGCGCAGGCGGCTGAGTCGGCTGACCGGATTCGGACGTCGGGGCAGCTGGATTCGTGGGAGCGCCGGCCACGGGCGCGGCGGCGCTGGCGGTGAGGATCGCGCTGACAGTTTGCGCAGCCTCGGTCGCGGGCGATGCGGTCCCTCCGCCGACGCCCGCGCCGCAGGCCAGCGCGACGAACAAAAGAACTGTGATAGCGATAAGTGGAATGCGCATTCGATTGTTCATGTGATGATTTTCCTCTTTCCCTTCGCCGGGGCCATTATCTCACAATGATCACAACTGTGAGCGCGCCGTCGTTTAGGCCGAACGGCCCGGAGCGAACGTTGTACAGCCGCCATTGCCCGGAATAAATGCCGGAAGTCGCGGGCGCGATGAGATTGACCGACAAATTGTAGAACGCTCCCGGCGGCACTTCGCCGACGATCGGCACGGCAGACGGGCCGCCCATTTGCTCGCCGCTCACGAACACGAGCGAATATTCGCCCGCCCACGCGCAAGTGCCGGTGTTCTCCACGCGCCACGTCTTGGTGAATGCCTGGCCTGCGTCGAACTCCGTCGCGTCGGGCACGGTGATGTCCTGAACGAATTTTGCGTCGTCGTGACAGTTGCGCGGCGCAGTCGGCGTGACCGGCGGAGTCACAGTAACGCCAAGCAGAGGCGTTGGCGTCGACGCCGGCACGGTGTCGGTGGGTGCAGGGGTGGACGTGGGCGCTTCCGTCGGCGTTGCCGCTACTGTGGGACTGAGCGATGGAACGACGGTCAGAGTCGGCTGAGCCTTCCCAGCCGCGATCAGGTTGCAGGCGAGGGCGGCGGCCGGCAGAAACACGATCCAGGAGCGAAAGCGCGTGGCGGTGCGGTCTTTCATCTTTCGTGTGCGGGATTGTGGATTGCTCGCAGAAGAATGGAAAGCCCCCGAATGGTAGGGGGCGTTTTAGCTCGCTTCCCCCAACATCGACCACGGCCCCGTCCACTTGATCGTGACCTCGGCCGTTTCGCCCTGCCATTCGCGGCTGTCCTCGAAGAACACGAGTTTGTTGGTGCGCGTGCGGCCGCGCCACTTGCCCTTGTGATCTGACTCGACCAGCACTTCGACCGTTTGCCCCAGATAGCGCGAATTGATCTCGCTCACCATCTGCGCCTGCAGATCGTCCAGCGTCTTGCGGCGGCGCTCCTTCTCTTCGGGCGGCACGTCGTCGGGCAGAGTGCGTTCCGCGACGGTCTGTGGGCGCGGCGAGTATTTGGCGATGTGCGCCACGTCGAGTCTCAACTCGGCCAGCAGATCGCACGTCCGCTGGAACTGCGCCTCGCTCTCGCCGGGGAAGCCGACGATGATGTCGGTGGCGATTGAGACGTTGGGGATTCTTTCGCGGATGCGTTCGATCAGGCGGCGATAGTCGTCGGCGGTGTAGCCGCGCTTCATTCGCGTCAGCACTTCGTCGTCGCCGGCCTGGGCAGGCACTTCGATGTGTTCGCAGACTTTGGGGAGTTCGGCCACGGTCTCGATCAGTTCGTCGTTCATCCAGTTCGGATGGGAGGTCAAGAAGCGGATGCGCTGGATGCCATCAACTTCGTGGATGGCGCGCAGGAGCGCGGCGAGGTTCGGGCCGTCGGGCACGTCTTTGCCGTAGCGGTCAACAATCTGGCCGAGCAGCGTGATTTCTTTGACGCCCTGCGCCGCCAGCGCGCGAATCTCGCGGGCGATGTCGCCGACGGGCCGCGAACGCTCGACGCCGCGCTTGTTCGGAATCTGGCAAAACGTGCAGGCATGTGAACAGCCATAGACCACTGCGACCGGGGCTGAAACCATCTGCCCATTTTCGTACGCCGAGAATGCGCGATCGCCATCTTGAATCGCGTAGCGTTCGGCTAAAGCGGCCTGTTCGTGGGACAATGCGTCGTGTTGTTGAAGGTAAGCCAGTAGCGGCGCTCCGTCGGTAGAGGGGGGCATGAATAGGTCTACGTACGGAAAGCGCGCCTGTAAAGACCGATTGCCTTTGATGCCCACTAGACAACCCATAACCGCAATGACTAGATCGGAGCGGCGTTCTTTGATCGGCCTCAGACTTGTCAATCGGCCATAAGCCTTATCCTCTGCACTCCGCCGGACTGTGCAGGTTTCCAGCAGTATCACGTCGGCTTTTTCGGCTTGGTCAGTCGCCCGATAACCAGCGCGCTCCAGTGCCACGGCCACCTGCCGGGCATCGGCGTAGTTCATCTGACATCCTTCAATCCAGAAGTGGTAATACTTGATCATCGTGGCTCATCTTCCTCGATCCCGCGCTCGATCACATTCTGCCACACGGCATACATGTCTTGCCGTCGTTTGCTGTGCTTGAGATGAGTCTCCAATTGCGAACATAGCCGATGAAGCGCACTCTTGCGTTTGACTGTAAGGGCCCAGCAGTCATTTCTACGCCTATAGCCGCCAGGAATCAGGGAACCTTTAGGGACAGTCAGGCGCGGCGGAGGGCACTCAATTTCCAATTGCTCAGTCAGTACATCATGGATTTGATGCAGGATTGTCACATCGTACGATTGTAAACGATAGAGCGCCATGCCGTCAGCCGGTACGTTGAAGCATCCCTCGGCATCTGTATAGCCGGCCAAAAACGCAACGAAGAATTCCGGGGCTTCCAGTATCCACGCCTCGATACAGTCCTGCTTGGGTAGCAAGAAGTCGAAACTGGCATTCAAGTGGCAGGCGGCAATATGATTGCCATCCCGGCCGGGAGTCACAGCGACGTGCCCATAGGCTGAAAACGTCTCTTGAAAGAGTTCAATCTGCTCCGCCCGGGTTGTGGTGCACGTCACCGTGATCGAGGTGGTGAAAGGCCCATCATTGGTTGGCTTGACCCACAAGTCTCCGAGTCGCAACCCGATCAGATAGGCTTTCTCGACCGGAACGCCAGAGAAACCGCGGCGCGGGTAACGAATGGCAGCAGCGGATTTATCTCGCCGTGCAATGCCGCACTCTTCCAAGTGTCTGCGAACTGTATCGCCATCTACTCCGAATCGCCGCCCGATTTCTGCGGTATCAAGATCCTCAACAACGTACAGCCTCTCCAACTCCTCGCAATCCAGTCGCAAGCGCCGCCTGTCCGGGCGTGGCCCTCTCGCCGCCTCTGACTTGTCACGCCGCGGTATGCCCAGCTGGTTCATCCGGTAGCGGACAACCTCATCCGAGACCTCAAACAACCCACCAATCTCGGCTGTGGTCAAGCCCTGCTCATTGTAGAGGCGATCAAGTTCATCACGAGAAACGTGAGACAGGCTCGACTCGCGCATAGTTATGGCCGGGCATCCGCTTCAGGGGTGGCGTCGGGGTCGGCGGTGGCGCGATAGCCGAGTTTCTCCAACTCCGAGGCGACGCGTTGGGAGTCGGAGAGATTCATCTGACAGCCTTCAGTTCGGATGTGGTACTTCACCGAGAGATCATTCTTTCGCGAATTTGACCGTGCGAGTCTTATTCTACCACAATGGACATTTATGCTATACTTTTGACTGCCGCCGCACTGCGGCGGTTTGTTGTCGCGGAGGAAGAAGTGAGAAGACAAACTGGAAATATCGTGCTAGTCGCAGTCTCGATCACGCTGCTGCTCGCGGCGATCGCGATCTTCCTGCTCCAACTCGTCACCTACAGCCGCGTGCGCGATCAGATGCCGGCTGGCCTGACGATCGCCGGAGTGCCGGTGGGCGGCCTCACGCGGGGCGAGGCGCTCCAGCAAGTTGCCGGCGCGTACGCCAACCACGTCGAACTGCGCTACGGCGAGACGGGGATCATCGGCCTCGATCCGGCCTCGGTGAGTTTCCGCCTCGACACCGATTCGATGCTGGCGGTGGCCGACACCTACCGCACCGAGTCAAGTTTCTGGAACGGCTTCTGGGGCTATTTGTGGAATCAGCCGGGCAAGCCGGCCGCTGTCCCGCTCAAGGCCGAATACTCCGAGGCCCAGTTGCGCGCGGTGCTGGCCGAGATTGCCTCCGTCTACAACGAGGAGCCGGCCACGCCGAGCGCCGATCCGGGATCGCTCGGCTTCACTCGCGGCTCCCCAGGCCGCGTGCTCTACGTTGATGCCTCGACGCCGCTCGTCGATCAGGCTCTGCGCTCGCCGCACAACCGCCGCGTGGCGCTCGTCGTCAGCGAGGGCCAATCGTCGCGGCCCGGTTTCGATCAGCTGGAAAGACTGATCAAAGACGTGATCGCCGGGCGCGGCTTCGACGGCCTCGCCAGCCTCTACGTCGTGGACTTGAAGACGGGCAGGGAACTGATCTTCAACACGATGAACGGCCAGGACTTGCCGACCGATCCCAACGTCGCCTTCGCCTCGATGAGCATCATGAAGATTCCGATCATGATCGACACGTTCCGCTATTGGGATATCGAGCCTTATCCCGAAACGACTAAACTGCTTACCGAGACTATCGAACTGTCGGGCAACTATACGGCCAATCTTCTGCTCAAAGATATCGGCAACGGCGACGTCGACGTCGGCTGGCGCACGCTGACCGACGACCTGCGCTCGCTGGGCTTGCAGAGCACTTTCATGGTCGGCTATTACGACGACCTGCGCGATCCGTTCCCGCCGCGCACGCCGGCTAACTCGCGCGCCGACATCAACACTCACCCCGATCCGTACATGCAAACGACGGCGACCGAAATGGGGTCGTTGTTGGTGGCGATCTATCAATGTTCCAAGACGGGCGGCGGCATGTTCCAGGCCGCCTGGCCGGGGAAGGTCACGCAGGCCGAGTGCAAGACGATGCTCGACTATCTCACCAAGAACCACATCGGGGTGCTGATCGAAGGCGGCGTGCCGGAGGGCACGCCGGTGGCGCACAAGCACGGCTGGATCGGCGACACCAACGGCGACTGCGGCATCGTCTTCTCGCCGAACGGCAACGACTATCTGCTGTGCATGTACCTGTGGCACCAAGATTATCTTTATTGGGACGTCAGTTCGCCGCTGATGGCTGAGATATCGAAGGCGGTGTACAACTATTTCAATCCGTGAGGCGAACTGGCCGTCGCTTGCGCCACTCGGTTGACTGCTCGAAGGCGTGCGCCAGCGCCAGCACTTGAGCCTCGCCCCACGTCGGCCCGGCGATCTGCAAGCCGATGGGCAGGCCCGAGGCGGTGAAGCCGCACGGGAGCACGATCGCGGGATTGCCGGTGAAGTTGAACAGCCGCGTGAGCCGGGTCAGCCCCGATGTCCCCAGCTTGACGGCGTCGCTCTCGGCGATGAGCGGCGCGGGCAGGGGCGTCGCCGGGAGGACAAGCAGGTCGATCGTCTCGAACAGCCGCGTCATTTTCCGGCGCCACTCGGCCTGCGCCCGCCGCGCGAGGGCGTAGTCTATGCCGGTGATCTCTGCGCCCGACCGGAAGCGCGTCAGGACGTCGGCGCCATACGCCTCAGGATGATCGCGCAGCCGGTCGCGATGAAAGGCGGCGGCCTCAGCCATCTGGATCACGCGGCTCACCTCCGTCGCCGCCCCGTGCCCGACCAGCGACACTTCGCGCAACTCACAGCCAAGATCGCCGATGGTCTTGATCGCCGCGCGCACCGCCGCCTCGATTTCGGAATCCATGTCGCCAAAGAACGCTTGGTCCGGCACGCCGACTCTGAATCTCAAACCTCCAACTTCCAACTTCCAATCTCCAATTTCCGGCGTGGGCTTTGACGCGGGATCATCCGCATCGTAGCCCGCGATGATTTGAAGGAGGATGGCCACGTCCTCGACGGTGCGCGCCATCGGGCCGGCGTGATCGAGCGACCACGAGAGCGGCGCGACGCCGCGCAGACTCACGCGCCCGTAGGTCGGCTTCAGCCCGACGACGCCGCACAGCGCGGCCGGGATGCGAATCGATCCGCCCGTGTCGGAGCCGAGCGATCCCATGCACAACTCGGCGGCCAGCGCCGCGCCCGACCCGCCGCTCGACCCACCGGGGATGCGCTCGGTATCCCACGGATTGCGGCACGTGCCGAAGTGCGGATTGTTCGACGTCACCCCCAGCGCCCACTCGTGCAAGTTGAGTTTGCCGAGAAACACCGCGCCCGCTTCGCGCAGACGGCGCGTCACGAAAGCGTCTTCGGCGGCGACGTTGTCCTTGAGCAAAATGCTCCCCGCCGTCGTCACCACGCCGCGCACGTCGAACAGGTCTTTGAGCGCGAGCGGGATGCCGTGCAATGGGCCGAGGCTCTCAGCCGCGCCAGGGCGCGCAAGCGTTTCGGTCGCCGCGCGCGCCCCGGCCAGCGCGGTGTCGGCGGTCACTTCGAGATAGGCGTTGAGTTTTGGATTGAGCGAATCGATCCGTTCGAGATGGGCCTGCGTGAGTTCCAGAGGCGAGAGCTGCCCGGCGCGAATCGCGGCGCGGGCTTCGGCGAGGGTGAGGGAGGTGGGCGAATTGTTCATGGGGATGATTTCGCAGTCGAGGCACCCGCCGGCTAATGAAAGTCCGGCGGATGCCTCGACTCCGTTTGGAGAATTCGATTGCAGGGACGACAAGAGACGGGCGACGCAGGCCGCGCCACCCGTCACTCGTCATCGTTGCGGTCTCATGCGCGGCTCAACCGCAAGCGTCGCACGATCACGATCACGGCGATCAGCCCGAGGCCGAGCAACACGAGGCCCGGCGCGCCCACCTCGTCGGCGAAGCCGGTGGTCGGCAACGAGGTGGGCGAGGGCGTGAGCGCCCCACCGCCTCCCGTGCCGCCGACGCGCGACGGGGTCGGCGTGCGGGTGCGAAGCGGCTGCGGCGTGTTCGACGGCGTCCCCGGCAGGTTCGTGGTGGTCGGGGGCAGGGTATTCGTCGGCGGCAGCGTGTTGGTCACCGTGGGCGGGATCAACGGCGTCTCGGTCGCGCCGGACACTGCCGAGGCCAGCGGCACGGCCGTGCCGCTCGGCGGCACGAATCCGGCTGTGGCCGTGAGAGCCTGCGCGGCCGCGGCATTCGCGGCAGCGATGGCGGTGGCCGTCGAGTTGCGCGACCGGCTGAAGTTCGGCGCGATCAAGAATGCGTACAGGCCGATGAAGATCAGGCCGACGACGAATAAGCCCCCCAGCCCGAGGGCCAGGAGCACGAACGTGCGATTCTGTTGTTCTTCGGGCGGTGGGCCCTCTGGCTGCTCTTCAAACGGCTCTTCTGCCATGATGATCTCCTGTTGCGTATCACCGGTGGCTTATGGCGTATGGCTTATCGCGGATGGCAGAAAATCGGGGTCGCCAGGCGATGAGCGATACGCGACGCGCGGTTAGCGATACGCTACTCTAGAATCTCCAAATTGGCAAACGGAATTGTCGCCGGCCCGATGTCTTTCAGATCGACGCGGGCGGCCGGCGCGCGCACGCCGCTGGGCATCTCCACGTCTTCCTCGAGGAGTGCATTGATCGTGCCAACCGCCCCGGCGTAGGGCGCGCGCAGCGCTCTCACACGCTTGCCGGGCAAGAGCGGCTCGCCTTCGGGTGGCAGAGGCGGCGACTGGCTCGGGGCGGGCAGGGGAATCACCATCTCCGGTTGCCAGCCTTCGAACCGGTCGGCCGGTTTCGCGTCGAGCGCGGCTTCGCGCCCGGCGTTGGATTTGATCAGAGCAAATGCCGGCGCCGACATCGCGAGGTGGCCGAAGCCGTCGGTGATCATCACCGGGCAATCAAGACTGCGAGCCAGCGGAACCAGATCGGGATCGAGGCTGCCCAGCACGATGCCTTTGACGCGATTGGCGCCCGCCTTGCGCAGCGCCTCGGCGTCCGCGCCGCCCCCGGCGATCACGATCGCGCCGCGATGCGAAACGGTGACGGCTTCTGCTCGCAGCGGATCGTTGCGGGTTTCGGCCAGCACGTGCATCACGCAGAAGTCCAACCCGCCACTGCCCCACACGCCTTGAATGAGCGCCCCGGCCGTCTCGACCATCACACCCAGCCCGGGGTTGAGGCTCACCACCACGCCGGGGATGCCGGCTCGTACTTCGAGCGCCTCGCGCGGCGCTTCGATTACGACGCGGCCCCCCGTCGTCGAGACCACCGTCCCGGCGCCGGGCGCGCGCGCCACTTTGCTCTGCAATCCGAGGGCCGTGTGGCGCGCGGCGACGAGCGTGCCGCGCTTCACGTCGTCCCCCGGCTTGCGGGTGACGTAACGATCGACTTTGGAGGCCGGCAGGCCCAGAAAACGGCCGACGTCCACTACGTAGTGATGAGGCGCGACGGCGGCCCGCGCCACTACGTCGAGCGCCTCGACTTTTTGATTCGCGCGCACCAGCACGTCACCGAGAACGGGCAGGAGCCTCTCGCGGCGGATGGTGCACAGCGGCGTCACGTGAGTCTGCGGTGCGATGTAGGCCATCAGCCACCCATCTCCCACAGCCACTTTTGATTCGCCTCGCGGCGCTTGTCGGGCCTTTTGGACAAGATCAGCGGCCGGCCGCGCGCGTCCACGATCAAGCCGACCGCGCCGCCCTCGACGTCGCGCAAGACCGCCGGGCGGCCGGGGCCGCGCCCGACGTCGAAGCCGCGCAGTGGCTGAAGGTTGATCGTCGCCGTCTGCGCCGCCGAGAGCGGCAAGACTTGAATCGATCCGAAGGCAATGTCGGAGTTGACGGTGTCGCCGCCGGCGTATGACATCTTGATTCGCAGGACGGTCTGCCCGGCGCGCGCCAGCCCAACCGGCGCGACGACCGGCCCGAGGTTGAGCAGAGCTCCCGAGTCGGTCACCTGAATGGTGACCAATGAATTGACCGGCGATGCCGCGCCGAGGGCCGCCGCGATGCCGTTGGCGTCGAGCAGGAGCGTCGTGATGCCGGTCGGCTGAAGGGCATCGAGCAGGACGAGCGCGGCGTGAGCCGGGCGGGGCGCGCCGGCCAGCACGCCGCCGGCGGCGACGATCGGCTCGAACCACGGCAGGAGGTCGGCGCGCGCGCTCCGCGCCGAGGCCGGCCACGCCGGGCGGGCCTTCCGCAAAGCCTCGCGCAACACTTGTCTGGCCAGTGCGTGCTCGAGGTGCAGTTCGTTCACGTCCTGAGGGATCGTGTTCGGGTGCAGAGTTTTGTTCAGCACATAGTCGCGCACCGCGCGATCGGGCATGTCAACCGGGAGCCAGCGAGCGAGGTGTTCGATTGGGGCATCGTCGAGCACGTTGTGCGCGTTGTAGCCCATGCCCAGATCGGGCTGCGTGTAAAGCGAGAGACGTCCGTTGAACGCGGCGGCTACCGTGGTGTGGGCCGAACCCAGGTCCACGCCCAGCGCGCCCTTCGACGAGTCGTAACTCTTACTCAGGTAGCGGATGAGGCGGCCAAAGGCGGTGGAGGTCGGCGTGATGCCACCGCCCCACAGCGCCACTTCGCCCATGCCGCCGATCGTCGCCGCGCGCTGCGCCTGATACAGCGCGGCGAGTTCGTGCCGCGCCGAATCGATCTGCTCCACGTCGAGCGAGGGGCGCAGGTTCAGAGCCGGATGAACCTCGACGTTGTAAGGCTTGAGGGTTTTGCTCACGTCGTCGCGCAGCGCGGCGTTGCCGGCGAACAGCACCCGCGGCCGGTGGCGCTCGTCCAATAACTCGCAGGCCAGGCCCACGGTCTCCGCCAGCCGCATCACGGCCTCCACGGCGCCGCCCTCCGTGCCGCCGGCGATGATCACGAGATCGGGTTGGGTCTTGAGGATCGCGTCCACCTGTTGTTCTTCGCGCCGCCGGTCGCCGAGGCCGAAAACTTCAGACACGCGCAAGTAGGTGGACTGCGCGGCGCGGAGGGCGCTCTCGACCGAGACATCGGGCAGCAGGCCCATGATGACGGTCTTGAGCGGCTGGCCGGCGCTGGCTGTGGCGACGAATGCGTCCACGCCCCCTCCGTCGCCGCGCGCCGGCATGATCACCTTGTCCGTGTCGTCCATCAACACCCGTCCGGTGACGGCGCGCAAATTTTCAACCGCGTGGCGCAGGCCCTCGACGACGTTGAGATAGGGCGGCTCGGCGGTCGTCGGCGCGCCCCCGGCGGCGACGAAACGGTATTCGCCGTCCACCACGTCAAACAGCGCGACGCGCGTCGTCGTCGAGCCGAAATCTACTGCGAGCAGAGAGTCGCCTGTCGGGGTGATAGCCATTATTGAAAGCTGAGTTTTCCGATCGCCTCGCGCAAGAACGCGACGCGGTCAGCCAGCAGGGCCAGGCTGGCGGCCACCGCGCCGGCATACAGCGCGGCATAGGCGACGTTGATGAACACTGTGCCGATGGTGGCCACAACCGTCATCGCCGCGGGCCGGGCGGGGCCGGCCGGCGCGCGCTGGGCCGAGAAGAAAAAGTAAAGCAGGGCGGACAGCGTGCCGATCAGGAACACCCCCGCATCCACCAGCCGCTCGAACGCGCCCGAACTCAGATCGGCCAACCTGGGCAGGTCGGCCAGCGGAAAGGCGCTGGCCGCCGCGCCGGCTCTCACCTGAGGGAAGAGCGTGCCCGTGACCGCGCCGCCCACCGCCGCCGCCGCGCCCACGCCGACCACGAACGCGATCGACATGTTGCCGACTTGAGACAACGACGAGCGCAGGAGTTTGAACAACAGGGACAGACTCAAAATGAGCGGCACGGCCGAAATGATGAGCGAGGCCGACGGCACGCCGCTCAGCGCCAGGTCGCGAAGCGGCACGACGAGACGCGGCCAGATCACGTACCACCCGATAAGCACGACCGTGTATCCCGCCGCCGCGCCGATGAAGACGTGCAGAGCGATGCGATACAGCGGGCGAGACAACGGATTTTCGCCCAGCAGGTAACTGAACACCATCAGCGTGAGCACCAGGCTGACGATGAGTCCGGAGAGATCGACGAGACTCACGTGCTCCTTGCCCTCATGTATTTGAAGATGCCGTACAGCCCGAAGATCAACCCGCCGGCGGCGACGAGGCCGGCCGCGGCCAGCAGGCCGAAGGCCTGCGCGTCCCAGCGCTGGGAGGCGGCGCCGGTCAAGCCCGTGGGCAGGCCGGCGCTCGATCGGTAGAGTTGATCGTAACTCATCGCGCCAAACACGCCGCTGACGATTCCCTGAAGCGGGCCGGCGGCCGTCTCGTCCTGCAGCGTCGAAGGATCGTTTTTGATGAAATACGGCTGGACGAGCGGCTCGGCCGAGGCGCTGACCAGCGCGATCACCGGCGTTTGCGGCGCGTACGGTTTCACCTGCTCGATCCAGGCGCGCATCGCCTCGGGTGAATTGGCGACGACGGCGATCATGCTGAAATCAGAAATGCGATGCACGTCGCTAATCGCTTCGGTCTGCCAGAGGTCGTAATTGCGCGGCAGAGGCACGCTGAGGTCGCCGCCGTCGGCGAAGTCTGCGCTGATGACTTCGCGCGGGCTGGCGGCGAACACGGGCAGGCTGAGTGCGCCGCCGGGCAGGTAGCCCAGATTCGCGAAACTCTTTCGATAGGCATAGTTCGCGTTGCCGGTAAGATTGCGTTCGAGCGCATTCTGGGCCAGGCTGGCTCCCAGAGGTCGGGTGCTCACGGTGACGATTCGCAAGCGGCGCGAGGCCAAATGCGTCAGCAGGGCATCCGCCTGTCGATCGAGTTCGCCGGTCGCGCCGGGGTCGTATTCGAAAGCGATCAGCACCGGCCGGTCGGGCGGCAAGGAGAGGACGAGATCGCGAGCGGCGATGGTTTCGGCGGGGAAGGTGCTCGGCGGCGTGAAAGTTGGCCCCGTGCCGGCGAACGGCGCGATGACGGCAACTGCGAGGATCACGAACACGGTGAGTCTTTCGATCAGCGCGATGATCGGCCTGGCCCGGTCAGCCACGCCCACAGCCTGCGGCGCGGTCTCCTCTTTCAAAATCGCCTCGAGTAGTTGAACTTTCGCCGCGTGCGTCTCGCTCACCGAGGGGCGAGTCGCGGCGGTGAGTTTCATCGAGGGCAGGGCGACGACCGGCTCGGCCGGGATCACACCGCGCATGCCGGCCAATGGGCCGGCGGTCTCTTCGTATTCCTCGATCGCCGGGGAAGTCGGCTTGCCTCCGGCAATCGGCCGCATCGCCTCGAGCCACGCCGGAAGGGCGGCCCTGGCCAGGTCGGCGGCCTCGGCAGGCTCCACCGTTTTCTCTCTGGTGGGCGGAGCGGACGGGCGCGCGGTCGGCGCGGCAATTTTCTCGGCGGCCGGAATGGGAATTTCGATTTCTTGCGCGGCGGGCGCGGGACTCGGAGGCGCACCCTCGACTCCGGTGGGGCGCATGGCCTCCAACCAATCGGGCAATTGACTCGCCGTCGGCCAAGCTTCTCCGGTCGGAGCCTCAGGAGGCGCGGGCGGCAGAAAGTCGAAAGCGTCCTCGGTGACGATCGCCGGCATTCTCGGCAGGGTAGAAGGTTCAGACGGGGCGAGCGAGGCCAGCCACTCGGGCGTCTCTTCATCGCCGGCCGAGACCTCCTTGTCAGCTGTGCCGCCGCTGGGCTTCAACCAATCCGGCATCTCGGCGGAGGGTGTCGCCTGCGCCGTGGTGCTGGGTTGCATCCAGTCGGGCAGTTCGGGAGTTGGCGCTGTCGGCGTCGCGCCGCCCGGTTGCATCCACTCGGGCTGTTCGGGAGTTGGCGCCGGTGTCGCGCCACTGGGTTTCAACCAATCAGGCATTTCACCGGGGATGGCGGGCGTTGGCTCACCGACCGGCGCCGTTGGAGTCACGCCGCCGGGCTTGAGCCAGTCGGGTTCTTCGGCAGAAATTGCCGCTGGTGTCACGCCGCTCGGTTGCATCCAATCGGGCACTTCGCCGGCGGCTGCGGGCGGCTCCGAGCCAGCGGGCTGCATCCAATCGGGAGTCTCGGTGAAGAGAGGCGGCTCCGGCGCGCCGGTCTGCGCCTTCATTGCGCGCAACCAATCGGGGATTTCGGCCTGGCTCGACGGTTCTGCCGCTTGGGTTTGAGGCGGGGCGGCAGCTGGTCCGCGCAAGGAATTCATCCAATCACCCGAGGCGGACGAGGGTTCGGGTTGAAGCGTAGTGCTTGCCTGCCCGCGTGGTGCACTCAACCCATCGGATGATTCGGGTTGGGGAGCGGGCGCGGCTATCACTTGAGGCGCTGGCGTCGGCGCGCCGCGGAGATTCTTAAGCCAGTCGGGTATCTCAACGTGTTGGAGTGGGACTTCGGGTTCCGGCGATACTTCTTCTTCCAGTGATGGCTGATGCGAGGCGGCGGCGCGAAGTGATCTGAACAGCTCGCCGGTTCCGCGCCTCCCGGCCGGCGGTTGTGGTTGCTGCGGCTGAGGCGGCTGAGGCACGGACGCCGGCTGCGGTTCGGCCTGAGGCGGCGAGGCCGGCGCTTGCGGCGCAGGTCTCGGCAACGGCGCGGTCCCCGTTTGCGAGCGCAGACGTTGAAGCCAGGGCGGGACGGCTCCCGGCGGCGAGGGCGGTGCTGCTGCCTCACCCGGCAGTGCGGTCTGACTCGCCGGTGGCGCGGGTGTTGTCGCACCGGAGACGACGAGCGGCTTCAGCCGCGAGCCGCAATGCTGGCACTCGACGTCGGTATCGGGATTAGGCCTGCCGCACATCGGGCAACGAATATCAGCCACGATCTAATCCCCGTACGGCCGATCGGCGGCCAGCAAAACGCGCAAGCCGGTGGCGATGACGCCGAGCGCAACGCCGAGCAGAATGCCGCGCGCGCCGGCGGCTGCCGGAACCTGCACGATCCAGTTGTGGATTCCCCCCAGCGCCTCGGTCCCCGGTATAGTGAGCGGAGCGAGGCCAATCAGCACGATGAGCGCGACGACGACGAACACAGGCGCGGCCCACCACGGCGATCGAGGCACACGCAGAAGGCGATAGCCGGCAAAGACAAGGAAGAAGAACAACAACGCGCCCACGGCGGCTTCGGTCGGCGCGATGAGGTAGCGAAACACCCAGCGCGCCGGCGCGCCCGCCGGGCCGAGCCAGAATCCGACTCCCACGACGCCAAAGAAAGTCAGCAGAAGGAGGAGGCTGTAGAACGAGTTGACGTTCGACGCGCCGACTTTGGCGGCGTGCACCCGCAGGAGGTTGACGATGCCGACGAGCAGAGCCACCGCGGCCAGCGTTGTCGCCCAGTTGAGCAGGACGAGTTGCGGAACCTTGAATTCTCCCCGGTCGATGAAGTAGCCGAGCAGTGTGACGATGCCGACGGCGACGGCGATGGCGGTGGGGATGATTCGTTTCACGGCGTTCCCAGGCCCAGGGCGCGAGCTATCGCCAGCACGACGATCGCGACGACGATCAGCACGCGCATCGCGTCCTGCGCTCGCACCGATCCGACGTGGGCCGGGAAGGATCGCAAGTAGGCTCCGGCCACGTAAAGTTCCTCGCCGACGAGCGGATGGTCGGCGCCGGCATAGGCCAGCGCCTGCGCCGTCGGGTCGCCCGCCCCGGCGATTTGAGTGATGCCCGCGCGCGCGCCGGCTTCGGTGATCAGCGCGATCTCAGTCCCGAACGATCCGGTGACCAGGTTGGCGGCGGTCGTCTCGTCGGGCACGGTCATCATCGCGCCGGCGGCGAATGAGAGCGGCGTAGCGCCGGCGAGGCGACCGGCGTTGGGATCGTAACGCTCGATCAGATTCTGTCGCGTGTATACGCGTCTCAGCGCGTCCTGCGCGAGTATCGAGGCTGTGCCGTCGCCGGCCGTCACGACCGGCGGCTTGTCGCTGGCCGAAGCCGCCTGGGCGACGATCTCGACGATGGTCAGGCCGGCGAGTATCGAGGCGGTGTCGCTTGCGCCCACCGAGCCGGAGCCAAGCGAGATGTGCAAGCGGCGGCCCGTTTCCACCGCCTCGCCGATGGCGCGAGGCAAACGGCTGTAGGCTTCAATCGGGCGAAAGGCGGGGGGTCGGGGCGTCGTCCCTTTGCGTGCCCGCCGGGCGAACAGCGCGAAGCCGGCCATCAGCGCGGCGAAGAGGAGAACGACGGCAAGGCCCAGTGGGCCGTCGGTCGAAATCCTCCACAGCGCGTCGGTGCTCATGCGTCACTCCTGCCGCGCGACTCTCTGTGGCGGATTTTCTCGGCGAGGGTGGACAGTCCAGACGGGTCGTCGAGCCACGCCGCGGCCTCGTCCAGGCGCGAGCGCTCGAAGAAGAGGCCCAGCCCCGGCTCCGCCAGATATAGGCCCTGCGCGGCCAGGAAACCAAGCGGCCCCGCGCCGGCTTCGATGAGGCCGGCGACCAGCGCGCCGAGGCCGAGGCTTTCGAGGCGGGCGGAGAAGCGGTCAATCGGGCGCGAGTCGTTCATATGTGCGAGTATAGCACAAGTGGAGTCAGACACAAATCAAGAACGGTGCAATTTCCGGGCCGTTTGAATCTTATGCTGAGTCGCATTGTACCTGTGCGGGGAGTCGAACGCAAGCGACCCTCACCCCCTTCACCCCCGACCCGCCTTCGGCGTCCCGACGACGTAAGCGTTCAGATCACGGGCCGTTATCTAACCACCAGGACACAAAGACACCAAGACGCCAAGTTTCCCCACGTCTTCTTCGTGCCCTTTGTGCCTTCGTGGTAAAGGCCGGGCGACCAAGTGAACGGCTGCCCGACGACGACTGCGAAGCGTGCTGTCGTCGGGAGAGGGGGTTTATCGTTATGATACAATCCGCCGCGTTCGACACACTTCTTCGACTGGAGACACTTTATGCACTTACTGGTCACAAACGACGACGGTGTGAATGCGCCCGGATTGCTGGCCCTGACGCAGGCTTTGCGATCGGTTGGCCGCGTGACCGTGATGGCCCCGGACAAAAACTGGTCGGCCAGCGGGCACGTGAAGACGATGCACAAACCCCTGCGCGTCCGTGAGACCAGACTGGCCTATGGATCGCCGGCCTTCGCCAGCGACGGCGCGCCGTCGGATTGCGTCGCCCTCGCCCTGCTCGGCTTCATCCCCGAGCCGATCGACATCGTCGTCGCGGGCATCAACCCCTACGCGAACATCGGCCACGACGTGACATATTCGGGGACGGTGACGGCGGCGATGGAGGCGGCGATCTGCAAAGTGCCGGGCATCGCCGTGTCGGTGGACGGCGGCGAGAACGGGGGCAAAGTGCGAGGAGCCGGCGATGAGGCTGCCGCCTATAGCGCAGCGGCGGAATGGGCCGCGCGCATCGCCGCCGAGGTGGGCAAGCGCGGCCTGCCGCCGTACACCATTCTCAACGTGAATGTGCCGGCCCTGCCCGTGGAGAAGATCAAAGGTGTTCAGGTCACGCGGCAGGGATTGCGCGTCTATCGCGACGAACTGGTGAGGCGGCTCGACCCGCGCGGCGTGCCGTATTACTGGATCGGCGGCGAAGCGCCGACGGG
>JACQED010000462.1 GCA_016200785.1 Chloroflexota bacterium | reverse complement strand
TACCGACACTCGCCTTGTATCAAGGGTTAATTGTGATTTCAGTGACCTGGTAAACCTTGCCTCCGTGTGAAATGTAGAGTTTTGTAGTCCCGGCGGGCCAGTTTACATCGAAAAAGAGAGTGACCTTGCCCTCCGCGTCGAGTTCTCCACTGGCGTGCGAGGCTTTCGGGTCGGAAGGCGGATCGCCCAGGCTTGCGGAGAGAGTTCCTTTAGCCGGTAGGCCGTCAGGAGTGACTATTTGGAATGTCGCCTCCAGCCTCCCGCCGGTTTGCGCTTGTAGCGGCCCGGTATACGTGACGCGGAAGCCGTCGCCTGTGGTGATAAAAGGCGGCGTAGGCGTAAGCGTAGGTGCGGGTTCAAGCGTAGGCGTTGGTGTAGGCGTAGGTGTGGGTTTGGTGTGTAGCACAACCACCAGGCACGTGATGTTTCCCCCGACGATGTAATCGGTTCCACTTCCTCCTCCCACAAGAATTTCGATGGTATAGATGTCTCCTCGGGGTGGGCCATCCACAGGATAAGGTGGCACTTGAATGGCCCCGGGGACAGGAGACCAGCCGTTTTCATTGGGTTTCGGAGACTGGGTATACCCTTGGCCTGCTGGACTTCCACCACTGCGGATACTCGCGATTCGAAACCCGGTCACCTTACCTGCGCCCTCCACATCCTCCACTTTAATCTCTCCGGCCTGCCCATGCTCCAGATAGAGCACTTCCGGCAGGCACGCCGCGCCAAAGAGACGGCGTCCGGGCGTGGCAGTGGGCGTGGCCGCTGGCGGCGGTTGAGCGCCCAGTTCGCAAGCGAGGGTGACGCCGAGCAGTACTACAACCATAAGAAGTAATCGAGAGGCTTTCATTTCCTTCACTCCTTCCTGATGGAACAAGCATTCGCCGCGAACCCAGACCAGAAACCCGTTTTCGCGGAGAAGCCGGAGTTCTCCATAAGTTCGCTCACCGCCGCCCAATAGTTGGCTTAACCCGCTCGGCGGTGAAGTAAAGACTCCTTCGCGGGGAAGGCACGCTGGAACTGCACGAAACCCCGCGAGGGCGAGATGTAGCCAGTCGGCTGCCCGCAGTGTTAGGCGGGCGTAATGTTAACACCTCTCAAAGCATCACTTGTCATCCGGTTCAAGCCCTTCCGAATTTTCAACTGCCTCATTCCCCGAAGTCACTTGACTCCGGAGGCGGAGGCGGCGGACCATAAGGACCTCCTGGAACTGGAGGCGCCTCATCCCCGAAGTCACTTTGCTCCGGAGGCGGAGTAGGCGGAGCACCATCACCACGGTAACCACTTCGCCATAGTTTCACAAGCAGCAAAATCAGACCAATCGCAATACCTGATGGGCAACCTAATAAGATGAGTATCGCTATCCAGGAACGTGCTAATGACTCAATTATGTCGGGAAGGTCTTCCTGGCTCTGCTCCGGGAGATTATCGGTTGCCGTTCCAGTTACGACCGGCGTCGGTGAAGCCGTGGGGCGGGGCGTAGGCGTCGGGGTGGACGCGGGTGTAGGCGTAAACGTTGGGGTAGGCGCGACGGTTGCGATGACCGGCGGTGCTATGAGAGACGGGATTCTGGTCGTTATGGTGGTCGTTATGACGTCCGTTGCTGGGATCGGGGTTGCTTCGAGAGACGGGATGACCGTGAAAGGCATCGCTATCGTCCGCCCACTGGGCACATCGGTAAGACCCAATGTCCACGGTCCCGGGGGACGGTCAGGGGCCACGGTGAAAGTGCCATCGAAGTTCCCGTTCCCATCCGCCTTGCCGAGATGTTCGCTGGTGCTGCCGTCCGGCCGATAAAAGATGACTTTCACATCCCCATTGGGCGTAAAGCCTGTGCAGGAGATAATCCCCCCTTCGCCCAGTTTCACTTCCCGGGTAATCTGACAGGTCAGGGTCGCTTCCTTCGGCGGCGGAGGGGTTGGTGTCCGGGCAGTCGCTCCCAGCGAGACGAAGAGACCGATCAGCAATACAAGCCTGATTTGATTGTGTCGAATGGACATCTTGACCTCTCCGCAATTCGCGCCTATCCCTTCCGAAAAGCCCTCACCTGGTGAACACAAAGAACGAGGCATAAAGTATCTCTTGTGCAGACAGAGCGGAAAGCGCTCATTGATGATTGGCCCTGCTACTCGCCCCTCAGTCTCTCCACCTCTGCGCGCAGGCGTGCGACCTCGGCTTCCGCCGCGAGACGAGCGGTCTCCGTTTCTTGGGGCGTGAGCAACCACGCTTCAGTCGCCGGGTCGTAGGCGCGAAGAACGTACGGCATTTCAGGATTGCCTGTCCTTCGTGCCCAGAATTCAAGACTTAGAAGATCACTCATCAATCCCAATTCGCCGCGCCATGTGCTTTCGGATGCAAACTCGAAGATGACCTCCGGCGCTTTCCCCTCCCCCCACACGCGGAAACTCTTTCGCACAACCGCGAGGCACTCCGAGGGTAACGAACACATCGGGCGCAGCCGATTTCGCCGGATCGCCCTCCACGTAGTAAATCAAGAGGTCGGCCCCCACGTAGACCCGAGGCAGGTTCTTGAGATGCTGTTCCAGCGTGAAGCGCGTGTCGGTAATGCACAGGTAGTGCTGGCCGTTTTCGGCCATTGGCTCACCGTCGGAGTCGGGGTAATACACAGCGGCGCGCTGGAGGAGCGGGCGAGGCGCTTTGAGTCGGGGAACCGAAGGAGGAGCGGTCATGTTTTTCTCCACATCGGAGGCGATTGTACTTTGCGGTTGTGCCCCGAGTCAAACAGAGTTGCGAGCGGATAGTGTAGTCCCCCCGACTGCGTTTGCTTACGATAGTTTAGCCCGAAAACCCTCCCTGTAAACATCGCCCCGGCTCTTTCCCTTTCCAACCGCACGGGACCGATCCACGCCTCACGCTTCACGCTCTACGCTTCACACTTCACGTCACTTATAAGACTCCGCCTGCAGCGTGAACAACCTCGCGTAAGTCCTGCCCTGTGCCAACAAAGCGGCGTGACTGCCCTCTTCCGTCAGCCGCCCCTCTTCGATCACATAAATCCGGTCGGCCATCCGCACCGTCGAGAAGCGGTGGCTGATCAGCACCGCCATCTTGCCCTCGGCGAGTTCGCGGAAGCGTTGAAAGACGGCCAGTTCGTTTTCGGCGTCGAGCGAGGCCGTCGGCTCGTCGAGCACCAGCACCTCGCAATCGCGCATGAAGGCGCGGCCCAAAGCCATCTTCTGCCACTCGCCGCCGGAGAGTTCGTGGCCGCGCTCGAACCAGCGCCCGAGAATCGTCTGATAACCGTCCGGCAAGCCTTCGATGACCGAGTGCGCCCCGCTCTTGCGCGCCGCCTCGATGATGCGCGCCTGATCGTCCAGCGCCTCGATTTGCCCGAAACCGATGTTCTCGCCCGCCAGCAGGTGATACTTCACAAAGTCCTGAAAGATCACGCCGATGCGCTGACGAAGTTCGTCGAGGTCGTATTCACGCAAATCCACGCCGTCAATGCAAATCTGCCCCTCCGTCGGATCGTAAAGGCGGGTGAGCAGCTTGATCAGCGTCGTCTTGCCCGCGCCGTTCGGCCCGACCAGCGCGACCTTCTCGCCGGGGCCGATTGTCAGGCTGATGTTGTGCAGAGTGTATTCCTCCGTGCCGGGATAGCGGAACGAGACATTCTCGAATTCGATCCCCTTTTTCATGTTACGCGGCGCGGGCAGGGGCTTGGCCGCCACCGGCATCTGCGGCGTGAGTTCGAGGAAGGTGAAGAGGTTCGTCATGAACAAGCCGTTCTCGTACAGATCGCCGAGGCCGTAGAAGATCGTCTCGAACATGTTCTGACTGCCGCGAAAGACTGCCAGGTACAGCGTCATGTCGCCGAGCGTGATCGCGCCACCGACCGCGCTCCACACAATCCAGGCGTACGAGCCGTAGTAACTCAGCGTCGCGGCCAGCCCCCAGCCCAGCGAGGCCAGACTGCGCTTTTGCGCCAACGCCTGATCTTCAAGCAGGAACTTCCACGACAGATCGAGGTAGCGCTTAAGCAACGGCTCGCCCAGCCCGAACAACTTGATTTCTTTCGCGCTCTCGTCCACCGTCAGCAAGTATTCAAGATACTGGACTTTGCGGAACTCCGGCGCGCGCCACGTGAGAAGCCGGAAGTTGAGGTCGGCGAATTGCGATTGGGCGATGAAGGCCGGAAGAGTCGCGGCGAAGAGGATCACCGCCAGCCACGGGTTGAAACGCACGATGAGCGCCGCGAACGAGATCAGCGTGATCGTGTTCTGAATCAGGTAAAAGCCGCCGTTCACGATTTGCAGGCCGCGCCAGTCGGCCTCGCGCCGCGCGTTGCGCAGTTTGTCGTAGAACTCGGCGTTCTCAAAATATGACAGATCGAGCGACAGCGCCTTGCGGATGATGCGCGTGTTGATGGACATGTTCATCCGCGCGTGCAAAACGTGCTCGGCCAGACTGCGCCCCTGCCCCACCGCCGCTTGAGCGATCAGCAGGACGAACTCGGCGGCGAGATACGGCACGGCGGCCCTCAGTCCGGCCATCGCGCCGGTCTGTGCCCTGATCGAGTTCACCACCGTATCTACGATCAACTTGCCCACCCACGCCTGGCTTGCGGGCAGCAGCGCGCCGATAAGCGTGAATACGGCCATCGCCACCGCCGCGCCTTTGTGTCCCTCCCACACCAGCTGAAAGGCGCGCGGAATGTTCGCCGCCGCGTCGCGGATTTTCTGCGCGCGCTCGGCCAGCCAGTCGCGCCACGTGGCTCGGTTCAGTCCGATCGTCTTCTCTTCGCGGATTGCCATGCGTTTTGACCTTTCTTGCTAATTATCATATACTCCCCGCCATTATATCGCGGCACGCGAAGGAGGATGACATATGGCGAGCAACTTGCCGACCGTGATGGTGAAGCCAGGCGACCACGGCTTTGAGGAGGGCTATTATCCGCCTGCCCAACCCGGCCAGGGATGGAACGACTTCGTGGACGCGAACGGCATCGTCGTGCGTGTCCGCTCGACTTCGCCGGTGCAAACGGTGTACGTCGGTTACCTGCCAGCCTTGCCCGGCAAGAGCCTGTACAACATCGAGGTGCTCATGCCCGGCGACGTGGGGACAACGCGCGGCGCGCGTTACTTCGTCGTCGCCCATCCGGGAGGCCAGCGCCGCGAGACCGAGGTTCACGTTGACCAAAGTTACTACCACGACGTGTGGGTGAGCCTCGGCGTATTCGACCTCGATCCGTCGTATCCCGACAGCGGGCGCGTGAATCTCATCGACGCGACGACCGACGCCCAGCCGGAGATGATCGCCTTCAGCGCGATCCGTTGGCGGCCGGTGGAACAGCAACCCGATCAGCCGCCGCCTCCCCCGCCCCCGCCGCCGGTGGGGACGCCCCATCCACCCGAGGTCGAGGGGTTCGATCCGCCGATCGGCACCGAGGCCGAACGCGCCGCTGTCGAGGTCTGGCCGCCGACGTGGGTGGACGTGAATCCCATCGGCAACCACTACAGCCTCGGCTATCACACCGGCGCGGATTTGAACCTGCGCAACAATCAAGACGCCCACGCGCCGGTCTTCGCCGCCGCCGACGGGGTGGTGATCGTCGCCCGCAAACTGAGAGGGTCGTGGAGCAACGTGATCGTCATCGACCACGGCACTGTGGACGGCAAGCCGCTCTACTCGCGCTCCGCCCATCTCGAAAACATACAAGTGAACGAAGGCGACCGCGTCACGCGCGGCCAGAAACTCGCCCAGATCGGCCTGTTCCCCGGCTCCACCAACAACTATCACCTGCACTTCGACATGTCGAACACGACGCTTCTGCGCGACAAGCCCGACGACTGGCCCGGCGAAAACCTGGCCCGGGTTCGCCAGAACTACATTGACGGGAAGGCGTTCATCAAGGCGCACAGGCCGAAGCGAAGTTGATGCACGCCGGAAGAGGAACAGTGATATAGTGTACAGGGTAACTTGGGCGTAGGAAGGTAAACATGACCGAACGTATTTCGACGGCCCCCACGACCGCGCCGCCCGAGCAGGGCCAGTGGACTTACGAGGATTGGCTGCGGCTGCCCGACGACGGTTATCGCTACGAAGTGCTCGACGGAGTTCTTTATATGGCTCCTCCACCCCATCCTGAACATCAGCGTTCTCTCTCGCCTCTCGGCGGCCAAATGATTGTCCACGTCACGGCCCGCAAACTAGGCGAAGTCATCTTCGCGCCGTGCGCGGTGCGCCTGCCCGGTCAACCCGTGCCCGTTCAACCGGATATCTTCTTCATCGCGGCTGACCGGCTGAAGTTCTTTGAGAAACAGGCGTTCAACGGCGCGCCGGATCTGGTCGTGGAAATGCTCTCGCCGAGCAATTGGGTATACGACCGCAAGGAGAAGTTCCAGGCCTACGAGCGGGCCGGGGTGCGCGAATATTGGATCGCCGATTACCGGGCAAAGACTATCGAGGTCTTCTCTCTCAAAGGTGATGCCTTTGTGTTGCTCGACAAGTGGGGGCCGGGAGAAACCGCCCAATCGGAGGTGCTGGAAGGATTTGAGATTGCGGTGGACGAAGTGTTCAAGCCGCTTGATTTATGACCTGCGGGCAAACATGAAAATGTGCTTCTCCCACTGCCCATGAAAGACCGCCTCGCCGCCGTGCCCACCGATGACGCAAAAGCCCGCGGCCTCCAGCAGAGTTGCCAGTTCAGCCTCGTCGAACGCGCTGAAGTGCAAGACGTGGCCGCCCGTCCAATGGTGCGCCTCTTCGCCTTCCTCTTCTCCGCGCACGACGGCGACGAGAAGCGCGCCGCCCGGCTTCAGCGCGCGGTGAAAGCCGTTCAAGACGCGGGGGACTTCGACTTTCGGAATATGCGTGACGGAGAAGAAAGCGGTCAGGCCGTCAAAGGACTCGGGCGTGACCGGCAGAGAGAGCATATCGGCGAGGGCGACCCGCGCGCCGGGCCGCCCCTCGCCCGTGCGGCGGAGCATTTCCGTCGAAAGATCGAGGCTGAGTACGGCACAGCCAAATTCCTCAAGCCAGCGTGTGGCGCGCCCGGCCCCGCAGCCCACATCCATCACCCGCGCGCCGGGCGACAGCAACGCCGACCATTTTTCCAGCGCGGCGCGTGAGGTCGAGTCGGGCGCAAGGTCGGACTTGAATTGAGGGGCGGCGAAGTCGTAAGCCGCTGCGACATCGTGAGTCACGAGACTAAGGATCAGCCACGAACGACACGAATTCCTCGAATTGATGCCATGCCCTTCGTGTAATTCGTGCAATTCGTGGCAAGAATCATCCTTTGATCACCGCGATCGGCCTCAGCCGCGCCACCTTCCTCGCAATCCCCGCCCTGCTCACGACCTCGACGACTCGATCCACGTCCTTGTAGGCCTGCGGCGCTTCCTCGGCCAGCCCGGCCAGCGAACCGGCGCGCACCTTGATGCCGTCGCGCTCAAGATCGCTTTTCAACTTCTCGCCCCGGATTTCCTTCTTGGCCTTCGTGCGGCTCATCACGCGGCCCGCGCCGTGACACGTCGAGCCGAACGATTGGGCCATGCTCCCCTCGGTGCCGAGCAGAACCCAACTGGCCGTGCCCATCGAGCCTGGCACGAGCACCGGCTGGCCGAAGGCGCGATACTCCGGCGGCAGTCCCTCGAAGCCAGGCCCGAAAGCGCGCGTCGCGCCCTTGCGATGGACGCATACCGCCACACGCCCGCCGTCAATGTCATGCTCTTCGATCTTGCCCATGTTGTGGGCAATGTCGTAGACCTGCCGCACGTCGTGGTCTTTCACTTTGCCCGCCAGCGTTTCGTCGAAACTGCGCCGGATGTGATGGACGAGCACCTGGCGGTTGGCGAAAGCGTAATTCGCCGCCGCCTTCATCGCCCCGAGATAATCTTTGCCTTCGGGCGAGTCGAGCGGCGCGCATACCAGTTCACGGTCGGGCAGCGTGATGTTGTACTTCTTCACCGCGCTCTGAAAGTCGGCGACGTAGTCGGTGCAGACTTGATGGCCGAACCCGCGCGAGCCGCAGTGGATTTGGACGGCGAGGTGACCCTCTTTCAGCCCCATCGTCTCGGCGGCTTCGGGATGAAACACTGCGTCCACAATGTCCACCTCGATAAAGTGATTCCCCGCGCCGAGCGTGCCGACCTGTGGCCGCCCGCGATCTTTCGCCCGGCGACTCACCTTTGTCGGATCAGCCCCGTCGATCCGCCCGCTCTCCTCGGTGCGCGGCAAGTCCTCGGCCTGCGCGTATCCGCGCTTGAGCGCCCACTCCGCCCCCTCGCGGCAAAGTTGATCGAACTCGTCGGGACTCACCCGGATACTGCCCTTCTCCCCCACCCCGCTCGGGCAATTGCGGTAAAGCGAGGTCGCAAGGTCAGAGAGATACGGCTCAGCTTCGCCGAATTCGATGGAAGTGGAGAGGAGGCGGACGCCGCAGTTGATATCGTACCCGACCGCACCGGGCGAAATGATCCCATGCGGCAGAGGGGCGGCCATCACGCCGCCGATTGGCATTCCATAGCCCTGGTGTACATCGGGCATCACGACGACCTTGCCGATGAGTCCGGGCAGGCAGGCGACGTTGATCGCTTGCTGAATCGAAGCGTCGCCCAGCGCATCTTCAAGCAGTTCATCGTCGGCGTACACCCACACCGGGACGCGCATTTCACTGCGAAAGGACGTGGGAATCTCCCACAGATAGTCGGACACTTTGCGGAAGTCGCGTTTTGCGATCGTCGTCATGGCACACCTCTCTGGAACTTCAAACTCAAAAAGTCAAACATCAAATACAATCGTCGTCTCAAACCCCTCGTCCGTCCGCTCAACCTTCAAGTTGTGGAACGTCACCGCCTTGATCTGCTTATTCAACTCCGTGGCCGGGCCGCCGGTTGCTTGGGCCTCGATGTGGGTGTCGGTCAGCGCATTCACGCCGAACTCGGTGAACACCTGCCCGTCGGACTCGGTGAAGTACAGCAACTCATTGAGCCACGCGACCAACAGGCTTTCGGTGTCGGGCGCTTCGAGCGTCACGGTTCGCGTGATTCGCGGCGACGAGTCGGAGGGTCGCCCGCCCTGAAGCATATACATCCCCTCGGCAGCACTGGCGAAGAGTTCTGCCAGCGTCGCGCCGCGCACCCTCAATGCCCAGTCGGCGGTGTGAGGCACTTCCTCATAGTTTCCCCCTCTCCCTTTGGGAGAGGGCCGGGGTGAGGGAGTCATGCCACTTCGATGCTTCCCCCTCTCCCCTTGGGAGAGGGCCGGGGTGAGGGAGTCATGCCACTTCGATGCTTCCCCCTCTCCCCTTGGGAGAGGGCCGGGGTGAGGG